>JACQZI010000008.1:142151-319762 GCA_016207825.1 Planctomycetota bacterium
GGTTCAATGATGGGTTCCGGGGGAATGATTATAATGGATGAAGATTCCTGCATGGTTGATGTGGCGCGTTATTTCGTCAAATTCCTTTCGGAAGAATCATGTGGCAAGTGTATTCCCTGCAGGGAAGGCATTGCCCAGATGCTTACGGTATTGGACAGGATAGTTGAAGGCAAAGGCAGGGAGGGTGATGTGGAATTACTGCTGGATATCGCGGATTTGCTGGAGGCATCGTTATGCGCTCTGGGCACGACCGCGGCAAACCCGGTGCTTACTACCATCAAGTATTTCCGCAGCGAATACGATGCACATATCAGGAATAAAGAATGCCCGGCACGTGTATGCAAGGCATTGACATCTTATTACATAAATCCGGAAAAATGCGCTGGATGTATGGTTTGCCTTAAACAGTGTCCGGTGAAAGCCATTACTGGCGATAGAAAAATGGTCCATGTCATCGATCAGAAGACATGCACCAAGTGCGGCACTTGCTTTGAAGTCTGCCCGAAGAAATTCAGGGCGGTTGACAAGATTTCTCCTGAAAGTAAATTGCCGGAATCTTTGAAAAAACCTATTGCGGTAATCAGGAGTTAATCAGATGTTTTATAACCTGATAAACAGATATACAATTTATGATATAAAAGAGGATAATGAAGTATGACACAAGTAAACCTTAAAATTGACGGTAAAAGCGTATCCATAGAATCCGGGAAGACTATCCTGGAAGCAGCCCAGAAAATAGGGGTTATTATCCCGACGCTCTGTTACCATAAAGACCTGACACCCTTTGGTGCCTGCAGGCTTTGTATGGTGGAACTTGTTCGTGGAAACAAATCACGCATAGTCGCTTCCTGCGCCTATCCGGTTGAGGAAGGCTTGGATGTCCAGACTGGATCTCCAAAGGTGAACAAGATTCGTAAGTTGATGACCGAATTATTGCTGCCACTGGTTCCTTACAATAAGATGCTCCAGAAACTTGCCCAGGAATACGGTATTAAAGAAACCAGGTTTAATAAAAAGATGGATGCCTGTATACTTTGCGGGTTATGCGTCCGGTATTCAGCCGATGTAAAACACCAGGATTCGGTTGGTTTTGTAGGCAGGGGTGTAGAAAGGCATATTGCCTGGGTTCCTAAGCTCGATATAGAAAAATATGAATCATGTTCGGATTGCTCCAAGATTTGCCCGACCGGTGTGTTCCAGCGCAAGGAAATGTCTATGCAAGAAGAGCTTTTTGCTTCAGGTCACAGGCTCTGTGCTGGGTGTGGCGCTGCCACGACCATGCGGCAGATTATGCTTTCTGTGGAAGACCCTGTCGTAGTTTCTGCGGCAACCGGTTGTTTATATGTCGCGACTGCCACTTATCCTTATACGGCCTGGAAATGCAACTGGATTCACAGTGCCTTTGAAAACTCCGCCGCGACTATTTCAGGGATAGAAGCGGCTTACAAGTCGCTGAAACGGCAAGGCAAAATCAATAAGACCATTAAATTCATCGCCCTTGGCGGTGACGGCGGCACCTATGATATCGGGTTGCAATCTCTTTCCGGAGCCTTGGAGCGTGGACACCAGTTCCTTTATGTTTGCTATAACAACGAGGCATATATGAATACCGGCATCCAGCGTTCAGGCGCGACCCCAATGGGCGCTTCGACCACGACATCGCCGGCCGGCTCGGTCGGTTACGGCAAGAATGTTTTCCGTAAAGACCTTACTGCGATAGTGGCTGCCCACAATATTCCTTATGTCGCCCAATCAACCCCGGCTCATTGGAGCGACTTAATATCAAAGGTTAAAAAAGCACTGGCGGCGAACGGCCCCAGCTTTATCAATGTCCTTTCTCCCTGTCATCGCGGCTGGCGCGTCCCGATGGAGAAATCCATGAAATTAGCCCGTGTCGCTGCAGATACCTGCTACTGGCCGCTTTATGAAATAGAAAACGGCGAGTGGAAGTTGAATTATATGCCCAAAGAGAAAAAAGCGATTACTGAATGGTTAAAGCCCCAGGGCAGATTCAAGCACCTTTTTGACAAGGCGGAAAACAAGCCGGTGATAGAAAAAATTCAGGCAAGCGTGGATAAGGAATGGGCATCGCTCCTCAAGAAGTGTGGAGTGAAACAGCCCAATGAAAAAGCCGTCCCGGTAAGAGATATTTGTTAAGCCGATGAATTCATTTGCGATTGGTATCGACTTGGGCGGAACGCATTTGTCCTCCGCATTGGTTAATCAGTCTGGGCAAATCAAACGTAAGAAAACTGTCTCGTTCACCAAGGCGCCTGACGGGAAGCAGGGAATTCTTCTTATCAAACGACTTGTTAAATCTATTAATTGTAAATCTATTGCCGGGATCGGTCTTGCTGTGCCTGGTTGCGTTGATACGGATAAGGGGATTGTCCTGGCGGATTCTCCTAATCTTATCGGCTGGCGCGGGATTAATATAAAGAAACCTTTGGAAAAAGAATTTAAAGTTTCGGTCGTGATGGATAATGATGCAAATCTCGCGGCATGGGGAGAGAAATGCTGGGGTGCTGGAAAGAAAGTACGGAATCTTATCTGCCTGACATTGGGGACTGGCGTGGGCGGAGGGATTATTATAGACAATAAGATATACCGGGGAAGCCATTTCTATGCTGCGGAAATCGGGCATATGATGGTTAAGGCCGAAGGCCCCGTGTGCAGTTGTACCAGACGCGGACATCTGGAGGCATTGGTCAGCGCGACGGCAATTGTCCGCGATTACAAGAAACTTAAAATACAATTCAATATTAAAAATATCAGCGCCAAGGATGTTTTTAACGCGGCAAGGAAAGGGGATAATATCGCACGGCACGTAGTCAGTGAGGCGGCGCGTTATTTGGGGCTTGGTGTAGCATCATTGATTAATGTCTTTGACCCGGAAATGGTAGTAATTGGCGGGGGAGTGGCTAATGCCGGTGATATATTATTCAGACCTTTAAGAAAAGCCGTTCAGGATGGCGTTATGAGGCATGCGTTTAGGAAACCAAAAGTCCTTCCTGCGAAGTTAGGAGAAAATGCTGGTTTATTAGGCGCGGCTGCTTTGGTGTTTGGTGTCAAAAACGCCAGTTAAGCCCTAAATCCAATCCGAAATATAATGTGTCATTCTTGGGCCACTTGGTGGTGCCGTAAATCGTATCTTCCCATGAACTGCCCGTCCAGTGCAGTTGTCCAAAATGGAGTTGTGTTTGCAAGGCAACCAGGCCTGCTGATTTGGGGATAATATAATCCAGCCATCCCTGTCCTTCAAAAGAATACCCCCCCCTGTTTTTAAAGACGATATCGGGCGTTATCGAGTTGGTTGTCCTGACATTAAGCGGGATGCCTGCTTCTATTCCCCAACCCCATTTCCATCTGATAGGGGGTTCGTCTTTTTTGTCGCGGTATTGGTAGTCAGGAAGTTTTTCTTTTATGATACCTTCGCCTTTCAACCCGATTAGCATCCATTTTGATTCAACTTCTTCCGTGCTTACTGTTGATTGGGGTACGCCCAGAACTACAAATTCAACGCGCTTAAATTCTGAATCTGATTGTCGGTAGCCTCCGTAGACTATGTAATTAAGGTGCTGGGGGGAGTGGTAAAAAGAATAGCCAAAATAGGCGTCGTAGCGCGTCCATTCGTAAGTAAGGGAGTTTTCCTGATAGGTATCAGAATAGCCCAATGAATCCCATTTTTCGGTCGTCTTGTTTATCGATAACGGCAATACCCCCTTAACACCGATTACCCAGGAATAAAATAATTTAGCAGAAGCATTGAAGCGTAAGATTTCATTCTTGCACATGGCTCTTGAATCTGTTTTGGTGTCCGGTTCTTTCTCGGAATAGTAGAGAAATTCTTTGCCGAATGATAGTGTCAGGTTAGTTAAAGTCGGTTTTGTTTCGCTATCTGTCTTTTCCTCTGCATTGATAATTTGGAAAGATAATATCAGGGCGATTAATAGCAGGGTTAATAATTGTCTCATAGGCTAAACTTAAAACTCCGATAAGTAAGTGTAACATTAATAAGTTGTGGTGGTCAAGTATTACATCGGCAAAAATTATCCTTGACCTTATCAGGATTTATAATAAAATAAATAGATATGAAATCTGCGGTCAAACTGTGTATTTTGCTGGTGATTACTGTTGCCATATTTGTGAATTCCGGTGCCAGATGTTTCCGCGATGATGATGAAGATGATACAACTACTGGAAGCAGCGGTGAGGTGGCGCGCTGGTTTGAAATGAACGATGCAAACGCTCCGACTGTCCGTTTGTATTCATCCGCTGTTTGGGCGGATGGTAAAATGATAATCTGGGGCGGCACGCCTGATTTGGCTACCTATCTTAACGATGGCAAAACTTATTCTCCGCCTGATTATATCTGGTCTATTATTAATTTGCCTTCAGGCGAGTGGCATGACATGACGTTAATCAATGCTCCTGCCGGCAGGATTCATCAATCAGCTGTTTGGACCGGAAATCTTTTTGATGGAGGGACGGGCGAGGTGATTATTTGGGGCGGGCAGGATGGCTCGGGCGCTTTGCAATCGGGCGGGCGATACAGTCCCGCAACCGATACATGGACCGCCACTGGATTAGGCGCAAACCTTCCTTCTGCCCGGTACAACCATACCGCAGTTTGGACCGGTTCTATCATAGAAGGCAGCACAGATGAAATGCTTATCTGGGGCGGGCAGGATAATAGCGGCGCGTATTTAAATTCAGGCGGCAAATATAAGGCGTCTTTGGACAGCTGGTCGGTGATAACCGATACCGGCGCCCCTTTTCAGCGCGCGTCTCATTCCGCTACCTGGGTTGGCAATGGGATGATCGTTTGGGGCGGACAAAATGATTTCATCAGTTTTATAAATACGGGAGCTAAATATGATGTGATTAATGATGCCTGGGCGGTGATTACCGGAACCAGGGCTCCTGAAGCGCGGGCTGAACATACGGCGGTCTGGAGCGGAACGGAAGTAATATTTTGGGGCGGGCATGCGACCAATGATATGAAAACCGGCTGGCGTTATAATCCTTCAGCCAATACATGGACGGAATTAACCTGGACCGATTCCCCACAGCAGAGAAAAGCTCATACCGCTATCTGGACAGGCTCGGATATGATTATTTGGGGTGGAGATTACAATGGAACCGCCCTTAATACCGGAGCTGTCTATAAGACTAATGATACCTGGACGGCAATAAATGATACCAATGCTCCTATCAGCCGTTATGGGCATACCGCAGTCTGGGATAATGTTAATAATGAAATGCTTGTCTGGGGCGGAACAAACGGGGCTGTTTATTATGATACCGGTGCCATATATTATTCTATTACCGATACCTGGGTATCAATAACGACGACCGATTCGCCTTCTACCAGAACAGGCCACACGGTTGTTTGGACAGGTGATAAAATGATAGTCTGGGGCGGGTATAATGGCATCAATTATTTTGATAGCGGCGCTATTTATGACCCGGTTTCCGATACATGGACAGCACTGCCCATAACCAATACACCCGTCGCCCGGCGCGGCCATAGCGCTGTCTGGACCGGAAGCGATATGATTATCTGGGGAGGAGAAAGCCTGACAAGCACTCTTTATTCCGGAGCAATCTATAATCCCATCACCAATACCTGGACTGCACTTACCACTACCGGCGCGCCGCTTAGCCGGACAGAACACACGACAATATGGGCAGGGAATGATATGATTATTTGGGGAGGGAGATCCGGTGGGACTTATTTTTCATCAGGCGCAAGATACAATCCGGGCTCCGGTGCGTGGTTATCCATAGACTCGACCACGGCTCCTCAGGCAAGGCGGTTGCACACCTCGGTTTGGGATGGACAAAATATGATTGTCTGGGGCGGCAGGAATAGTTCGGGCGCTTATTTGAATTCAGGGGGAAAATATAATTTTGCCGGTAATACCTGGACAAATATTATTGCTCCGCCTGAAACGCCTTTAGGCCGGAGATATCATACCGCTATCTGTACAGGGTCTTATCCTGGTAAAGGATATGTGTTATTATGGGGAGGGGAAGAAGCAACCGGTGTTGTTAATACGGGCCTAAAATACGATGTCCTTAATGGGACGTGGGGCACGATTACCTCGACCAATGCGCCATCAGCACGGATGAACCATACCGCTCTATGGACAGGGACTTATATGCTTGTCTGGGGCGGCAAGAACAGCATTGATTACTTTAATGATGGCGGTGTTTATGACCCGGCAAACGATACATG
This sequence comes from Planctomycetota bacterium, assembly GCA_016207825.1. Classification (NCBI taxonomy): domain Bacteria; kingdom Pseudomonadati; phylum Planctomycetota; species Planctomycetota bacterium. Next base: position 148,393 of record JACQZI010000008.1, read on the forward strand.
GGTAGCGTTAAATTCAACAAATGCACCTTCTTTAAGAGCCTATCATTACGCGGTTTGGACCGGCCTTCCTGAAGCCGGCGGGACAGGTGAGATGATTATCTGGGGCGGCCGGGATATTACCAGCTTAATCAGGAACGGAAAAAGGTATAAGCCGTGAACCGTTGCTGATTCATGGTAAGCCCTAAAGAATTTACCAGAATGATATAACAATACCGCTGTGTAAATTCATCTTTAATAACATCAAGCCGGTTCCTATAAGCAGAAATCCTATTGTTATCAGGAATGGTGTGGCCCATCTTGTGTGCTGTTTCTCTGCTTTTTCTCCATGGATTATCCGCGGGATATAATAGCCCAAAGGGAATAATGCGAGCCACGGTTGTTCAGCCAGGAAAGACAATAACAATGCGATAATGCATCTTATCGTGTTATAAAACCGGAATTTTAACCAAAGCCTTTTTGGGCTTAGTAAGATGAATATTAATAAAAGAATGGATGATAATAATTCTATCTTTAGAACAAAGGTTTTTGTTCCAATCGGAAAATGATTGACAAAGAAAAGAGCATCCAAAAATAATACCATAAAAATATACTGGATGATATTAACTCCTGCCCATTCGGGCAAAGCTGGTTTCTTTTCCTTTAAGATAATCCGTATTGCGTAAGCCAGCCATGCCAACAATATAAACATGCTTAATGCCAGCGTGTTAAAACCGTCTAAGGTGAAATCTATTCCCTCGCTCATTATTCCGGAAAGGCAATAGAAAAGAAACGGCAGATAGGCGAATGATAACAGGCGCGATATTTCTTTCCCCTCGGCGATATTCGGGCTTTTCCAGGAAAAAACCGTTGATTGCTCGCCTTCACTTTTTAACGGCAGTTTGTAAGGGACAAGCATTGGGACTTTGGATTTGTAATCGATGAAATCATCCCCGAAAATTCCTTCGAGCGTCGTTTCCTCGCGCCGGATGGTTTTGAGGTATACAAAGAGCCATAACGCGATATAGGTAATGCCAAGGATGACGCTGTTTACCATCAGGCATATGGCCAAGTCTATTAAAAGGTCGGCAAGGTAAAACGGATTCCTTATCCACCTGTAAGGGCCGGTTTTAGTGAGGATTTTATTCTGGTGAAGATGTCCCTTTGTCCAGAGGTGTAACGCCATTCCCGGCAGCATGATTATTATTGCAGGGATAGTAAAAGCATTATTCCATTCGCTTACTTTCAGGGCGAACAATATGATTCCGGTTAAAATAAGCAACGAGCGCAGTTTCTTCCGCCTGGTTGGTATGTATCCTTTAAATCGCTCAATAAAACTATGATTATTTTCTGCCACTCGTTAATAACTCCGTTATATGTTTAACATTAATATCGGTTTTCCCCGAGCTATTCAATAAATATCTTAACTGCATAATGCATCCCGGGCATCCGGTAACGACAGTCTGTATGTTTGCCGCCGTAGGCGAGCCTCGTCCCGACGTTCCGTCGGGCGGGGATATCTTTAATAATAATTCTATTTTATGCTGTCCGATTTGTCTGGATAATTCCGGATATTTAAAGGTGAATGCGCCCCCGCCTCCGCAACATAGGTTTTCTTCATCCGTTTCTTTATAATCTGATATTTCTTTCAGTGTTTCCCTGCTTATTTCTCCGGCTTTTGTCCAGGTAAAGTGGCAGGGTTGGTGGTAAGTAGTTTTTAGATTGCGGAGCGAAGCCGAAGGTCCTCGAAGCGAAGCGAAGAGGGCGGCGTCCCGATGAATATCGGGATAACTTGTAACCGTGGATAGAAATTCCATAACATCCATTATTGGAACTTGTAACTTGCAATCTGTAACCTGTAACCTCGGATATTCGTCCTTGAGCATCCTCCCGCACGAGGCGCACATGGTAATAATCGCGTCCACCTTTTCCCTTTGGAATACTTTCATATTATGCCGCGCGATGCGTCTGGCATTGTTCCTGTCTCCGTATAAGAGTAGCGGAGTCCCGCAGCAAAGCTGGTCTTTAGGCGTAACATATGAAACGCCATATTTATCCAAGAGGTTGGTTGTCGCTACGTAAACTTCAGGATAAACATAATTAATCAGGCATCCGACAAAAATACCAACCCTCCGGTTTGGAATTTGGGGTTTAGAGTTTGAGGCTTGCGATAAAGCCGTTTTCTTGGCTATCGCCGGTATTTTATTAAACGGATCCGTCAATGCCAATGGGAGATGTCGGGTAATTCCTCGCGCCTGGTTATTTCGGATGAATAATTTATTATAAATTCTCAATCCGCAATCCGCAATCTGCAATGTCCAATCATAAAGCCATCGGTGGGGCACTATAAACCTGAATCCTATTTTTAAGAGTAACGGCATGCCAATCCATTCCCGAGCCGAGCGGATGAGTTCCGTGGTTTCCACCAATGAGGGGCATTTATACTTGCACTTCATGCACACAAGGCATTGATCCAGTATCTTCCGCAAAGTAGCAGAAGCTGTTAAATCCCCTTTAAGGGCTTTATCATATAGCGCAAGCTTGCCTCGTGTTGAGAGCGTCTCATCCTTGGATTCCTTGAATACCGGGCAGACCGAGCGGCATGTTCCGCACTTGGCGCAACGTTTTAATGCCTTTGAAATGTCATCCATAATTTTATTTTAGCATAAATAGGGTTGGTTTGCGAGATTATTTAGCGGGTTAAAACAGTTTGCCCGGGTTTAATATACCTTTGGGGTCGAAGAGATTTTTTAACTGCTTCATTATTTCGAATTCCCGCGGTGGAATTGCCAGGGAAATATATTTTGATTTGGTTATGCCGATTCCATGCTCGCCCGAAAGCGTTCCGCCGAGAGCTACCGTGGCTTTGAATATTTCTTCAACGGCTTCTTCAGCCGGTTTTTCCTGCCCACCGACCGAAGTCAGGAGATTGACATGTAAATTGCCGTCTCCCAGATGCCCGAAGACCGCTATCGGGATTCCGTATTTTGCCTCCAGCCCGGCAAGTGTTTCCATCATCGGTATTATTTTATTTAAGGGGAGCGAGATGTCTTCGCTGATTTTCTGCTCGGTTATGGAAAATAGCGCCGGCGAGATTGCCTTGCGCACTGCCCATAAATTATCCGCCTCGATTCTGTTTTTGGCATGGAGAATCTTTATCGCGTCGCCATTTTCCCATATTTTGATCGTTTCATCAGCCAATCTTAAAGTGTCGGATTTAGCGCCGTCAAGCTCCAGTAAGATTATTGCCTTGGTTCCTTCCGGCATAGAAAACTCCTTGTAGTAACTCTGGACCGCTTTGGTGGAGCGTTCGTCCATGAATTCCAACGCGGTCGGCAGTATTCCGTTATCAAGTATCTTTTGCGCCTCGGAGACTGCGGTATCAACTTTCCGGTAAAAAGCTATAATCGTTTCCCTGTGCTCCGGTTTCGGGATTAGTTTGAGAATGATTTTGGTGAAGATGCCGAGCGTGCCTTCCGAGCCGACGAATAAACGGGTCAGGTCGTATCCGGTTGAGCACTTTATCGTATAACTGCCTGTATGGATAATCGTTCCGTCCGCCAAGACGGCTTCGAGGCCGATAACGTAATCACGCGTCACGCCGTATTTGATACAGCGAAGCCCTCCGGCCGAGGTGGCGATATTGCCCCCGATGGTGCAGGTGTCCGCGCTTGCCGGGTCAGGCGGATAAAACAATCCTTCTTTTTCGACCGCTTTCTGGAAATCACCGACGACCACGCCCGGTTCGACAATAGCCATAAGATTGGTTTTATTGATTTCGATAATATGGTTCATTTTGCTCGTGTCAATTACAATTCCGCCTTTTACAGGCACGGCCGAGCCGGTTACGCTGGTGGCGGCGCCGCGCGGGTAAACCGGAATATTATTCTCATTGGCTATTTTAAGGACTGCGGAAATCTCTTCAGGCTTAATCGGTTTTATGACGACATCAGGTTGAGCCATTCGTTTTGATGCGTCATAAGATGCCGCGGTTAAATCTTCCGGCGCGGTTGAAATGCGGTCTGATGGAATAACGGATTTTAGTATGTTTAATACGGAATTATCCAGCATAATATTTTCAATGTTTAAGAACGGACATCATTTCTTTATGAATCAGTCCGTTGCTGGCAAGCGTTTCACTAGGGGAATATACTTGATAAGGAGTCCCGTTAAACCTGGTTAATTTCCCGCCGGCCTCGGTTATGATGATTGAACCTGCGGCGACGTCCCAGGGCTGCAAGTCGCGTTCCCAGTAGCCGTCAAATCGTCCGCAGGCGAGATAAGACATATCGATTGCCGCCGAGCCTAAACGCCTGACCGCCTGTCCGATTAAGCTGAACTTCTTGAAGTTAACAAAGTTATCATGCGGGTCTTCTCTGGTGGAGTAGGGGATGCCTGTAACCAACAAGCTTTTCTTCAGCGCAGGCGTTTTGGAGATATGTATCCTTTTCCCGTTGCAATACGCGCCTTTGCATTTGGCGGCGTAATACAGTTCTTTCAGGCTGACGTGGTAAACCACCCCGGCAATAACCTTTTTATTATGGGCTAAGGCGATTGAAACCGACCATAAAGGCAGTTGGTGCGCGTAGTTGGTCGTGCCGTCCAGCGGGTCAACCAGCCATTCGAATTCCTTATCAGTTCCGTTACAGGCGCCGGATTCTTCGGCCATGATGCAATGATGCGGATATTCCTTCCTGATTGCTTTGATAATCAGTGCCTCGGAAGCCTTATCCGCGGCGGTGACCAGGTTGCCGGAATTGGTTTTATAGTGTATCTTGCCGAAGTTAGACGCCATTCCGGTAAGCAAACTCCCGGCGCGCAGTGCCGTTTCCCTGGCAAAGCCCAGATACCGGTTTATATCCGTCATTTATGCTTTAGTCGGCTTTTTTATGGTAAAGGATAATATAATGCTTACAATCAATAAGGCTCCGGATAAGAAAAACGCCATCTGGAAACACTTGGTCCTTTCATAAATTATTCCGCAGACCAGTGTCAAGGTGGAACCGACTCCCCAGGCCGTAAATATCATCCCGTAGTTGACGCCAAAGTTCTTTATCCCAAAGAAATCTTTGGTGAGCGATGGGAATACGGAAAGGTTGGAGCCGTAGCACATTCCGATAAGGGTGGAAAACACCGCCAGGACTATCTTGTCATCCATAGACGGTGTCAGGAACATTAATGCGGCTTGTACCAAGGTGAAAATCTGCAGTGTCCTGACGCGCCCGATTTTATCTGAAAGCACGCCGGCAAAAACCCTGCCGCCGGCATTTCCGATTGCCAGAAGCGCGACCATAAGGAATCCGCCTTTATAACCTGATTGTTCTTGTACAACAATCGCCAATTTTCCGATGACCATAAGTCCCGCGCCGGCGTTAAATGCATACATCAGCCATAACATATAAAATTGGTAGGTGGAAAGGACTTCCTTGGCGGAGTAATCGGAACTCTTGACCGCGGCGGTTGCCGAAGTCGCGGCAGGCGTAACAGGAGCAGGCGGGTTTTTAAGTAATTGGGCAAGTATTACCACCACGACAAGGAAAGCGATACCCAGAGCCATCATTGTATTAGGAACTCCGTATTGGCCGATAAGATAGTTGGATAGCGGGGCGGTATAAACCGAAGCCAGTCCGAATCCGGCAACTACGATACCCGCGATCAATCCTGTCTTGGCTGCCGGGAACCATTTTATCGCCGGAGGAGTGGCCGAGGCGTATCCGAAGCCGATGCCTGTTCCGGCTAAAACCCCGAAGAATATGATATACATGGGAATCGTAGTAAACCGGCTGGCTAAAATAAAACCGGCGCCGACGAATATTCCGCCTAATGCGGCAACCATCCGGGGACCGAATTTATCCTGCAATTTACCCGCCGGAACCATCATAAAAGCGAAGAAAAGGCAGGCAATCGTGTAAGGCAATGCTTTTTGGGCTTCATCCCAGCCCCATTCTTTGGGGATTGCTTTGGAAATAACGCTCCATGAATAAAGAACGCCCAGTGCCAGGTTAATACCCGTGGCCGCCAGGGTTACTGTCCATCCTCGGTTCGAAGTTGCCGTCGTCTCTGCTGCCATAACTCGTCCTTTCTAATTAATATAGTTAATCAAGTGTAAGATTAATAATACTTATCGGAAATTATAAGTGGTTTCCGTTTAGTTAAGAATATTTTATTCCCTTTTCTATCTGGCAAACCGAATCAATCCCTCCGCGGGTATTGTAAATGGTCTTGACCAGCAATCTTTTAGGTTTCAGCAGTTTCCACAAATCGGCAAAGACGCGGTTGGTTACCGCTTCCTGGTAAATGCCGACATTACGGAAAGAGATAAAGTAATATTTAAGCGATTTCAGTTCCACGCAGAGCTTGTCCGGGATATATTCGACGATTACAGTGGCAATATCGGGCAATCCGGAAAAAGGGCAGACTGCGGAGAATTCCCTGGTCGTATATTGGATAAGCTGTCGCTCGCCTTTATAAGGGAAGCTTTCAAGAAAGCCTGCCTTGATTTTATCCGGCTTGTCAAACGGGAATATCTGTCCTTCTGCTTTAGGCATAATGTGCTATAAAATATCATCGGCTTTTGGATTTGTCAAAGATATTCACCCCGTTAGAAAGTTCAAGGGACAATGTTTATAGTAGTGCAATAGTTTATTACTCACTTGTAGGCCTTTCTAACGGGGTAAACACGCTTTCGATTCAGAACGATTTAAAGGTTTCTTGACCTTAAAGCATAAGTATGTTATTTCTGATTAATGTTAATTTATGAAAAATACGTTGAGATTGATAACGGCATTTCTTAAAAAGCGCGTATGCGTATCAATTACGCCGGATTATGTCGTAATACTCGGCTCCGGGGTAAACATTATTTCCCCCAGCGATTACCGGATTATTAAGAGAATTCCTTATAAAAGTATTCCTCATTTTCCTCATCCGACCGTTGCCGGGCATAAAGGCGAATTAATCGTCGCGCAACGGAATGGAGTTAATGTCATCATATTCAGCGGGCGCTTACATTATTATGAGGGGCATAATCCGTCTGAAGTAGTGTTACCCGTGCGCATAGCCGGATTGCTTGGGGCAAAACACCTTATCGTGACAAACGCCGCCGGCGCCGTGAATCCGCAATATAAAACCGGCGATATCATGCTTATCAAAGACCATATTAACCTCATGTTTATGAATCCGTTGATCGGTAAACATGATGAAAGATTAGGTCCGCGCTTTCCTGATTCCTGCCCGACTGTCCTCCCGGACGAGCCTTACGAACGAGAGTCGTTCAGGCGGGTATGTGATTGCTATAGCCCGCAGTTTATTGATAGGGTCCAGAGGATTGGAAATAAGCTCGGCATAAACCTGCGTAAAGGCGTTTACGGGGCAGTAACCGGCCCGAACTTTGAAACACCGTCTGAAATAAAGATGCTGAGAACGCTCGGGGTGGATGCAATCGGGATGTCCACTGTCCCGGAAGTATTGGCAGGCGTCCAGATGGGGATGAAGGTGTTAGGTATTTCCTGTCTGGTTAACAAGGCGGCAGGTTTAACTAAAGAATTATTGAATCATAAGGATGTATTATCTATAATGCGCCGGATAAACGGCAGGTTAAGCGGCATAATAAGAGAGATAATAAATTAGGAGTATAATATGAAAAACGCTGAATTAATTAACCAAGCGAAAGCGGCGATGAAGAATGCCTACGTGCCGTATTCGCGCTTTAAAGTCGGCGCGGCGTTATTAACCATGGGCAATAAGGTGTTCACAGGGTCTAATATCGAGAACGCTTCTTACGGATTAACCGTCTGCGCCGAAAGGGTGGCAATATTCAAAGCGGTATCAGAAGGCGAGCTGAAGTTTAAGATGATGGTAATCGTTACGAACAGTTCTAAAATAGCCATGCCCTGCGGCGCCTGCCTACAGGTCATTGCCGAATTTGCACCCAAACTGGAATTGATATTAGCCACTACAAAGGGCAAGTATATAAAAAGGAAGCTTTCCGGTTTATTGCCGGAAGCTTTTACCTTATAGTGTTGGTAATAGGCGTGCCTAAAATCTTTGACTAACTTCAGGTTATCATTATAATGCCTCTATGCAACCTAAAGTGTTTATATTGCGCACGGCCGGGACAAACTGCGATTACGAAACCAAAGCAGCTTTTGAAAAAGCGGGTGCTTTAGGTGATTTAATACATATTAATAAATGGGTTGGTAATAAAGAATTGATTCATCAGTATCATATCCTTGCTTTTCCGGGCGGCTTTTCCTACGGCGATGACCTCGGCGCGGGCACGGTCCTGGCAAACGAAATCAGGGAGAATCTTTCCGAAGACCTGCTCAAATTCATCCATGGAGGCAAACTGATTATCGGGATATGTAACGGGTTCCAGATAATGACTAAGCTAGGGCTTTTGCCCGGCTTTGGCTTAACGGAAAATAAGCTCGAGCAGGAAGCAACTCTTGCCACCAACAATTCCGGCCGTTACGACGACCGCTGGGTGTATCTCAAGAAATCATCGGATCTGTGCGTTTTTACCAGGGAATGGCATAATGATCCGGTCTATTTTCCGGTGGCGCATGCCGAAGGCAAGTTCATACCTATGGATAAAAAAGTGCTGGCACGCCTTAAGCAGAATAAGCAGATTGTATTCCGGTATTCAACTCCCCAAGGCAAGCCGACCAGCCGTTTCCCGTTTAACCCGAATGGGGCAGTGGATAATATCGCCGGCATCTGCGATTCGACCGGACGGATTCTGGGTATGATGCCTCATCCGGAACGATTCCAGGACCCGACCAACCACCCGCGCTGGAGGCGGGAAAAGATAAACGAGCCGACCGACGGCATGATGGTATTCCTTAATGCCGTAAAATATGTGAGGGAAAACCTAGCTTAGAGCTTAGGGCATAGAGCTTATAGTAGAATAAAGGGAACAGGTATGTTTAGGTTTGAAACGTTAGAGGTGTGGAAAAAATCAATAGTGCTTTTAGATAAGTTATTGGATATTGCCGATGAATTAGCCGATAAAAACCTCTTCCGGTTTGCCGAGCAGCTTAGAGGGGCCGGATTATCTATTCCTAATAATATCGCGGAAGCAACAGGTTGTAACACACGTAAAGAAATAACGGTTTTCCTGAGTTACGCAAAACGGTCAGCATATGAAGTGGTAAGTATGCTGGTTGTTTTTGTCCGCCGTAAGTATATTACTGTATCTTTAAAAGAGCAATTAACTGGCGAGTTAGAAGAAGTGTGTAAAATGATAACAGGCTTTGCAAAAAGCCTTCACTGATTTACTATACGCTCTAAGCTATAGGCTCTACGCTTTAAAGAAAGGAGCAGCCTGATGAAAATTGTAATCATCATGGGTTCAAAAGGGGATTTGGAACATTCGAAAAAGATAGCCGATTTCGTAAAGAAGTTCGCCATTCAGTGCATCATGAAAATAGCCTCGGCCCATAAAGTGCCTCTTAAAGCGCTGGATATCCTTAAAGAGCATAAAGGCGAGAACACAGTTTTTATCACGGTTGCCGGTCGCAGCAACGCTTTAAGCGGATTCGTGGATGCCAATACAGCCTCTCCTGTTATTGCCTGTCCCCCTTACAGCGATAAATTCGGCGGTGCGGACATCTGGTCAACGCTTAGGATGCCTTCAGGCGTTTGCCCGATGCTGGTCTTGGAGCCCGAAGAAGCCGGCCTGGCCGCACTTAAAATACTGGCCTCTTCAAACTCGGTGCTTCGTAAAAAGGTATGGGATTACCAGAAATCTCTTAAAGACAAGATAGAAAAAGAAGACAAGGAACTTGCCAAATGAAGTTTCCCGTATTGGACTGCCTCGGCATCCCGAAGCAGATTCATCGTGAGCAAGCTTCATTTGGGAGAAAGGTTTGAATATGGAACGCCTGCCGATAACGCCCGAAGGTTTTGAGAAACTGCGCGCGAAACTGAAATATCTGGAGGAAGAAGTGCGCTCGGCCGTGGAAAAACGCCTGGGCGAGGCGCGTGAGCTGGGCGACCTTTCGGAAAACTCGGAGTTTGACAGCGCCCGCGAGGAAATGTGGCGGGTGGACCGCCAGATTGCCGAACTGCGCGACCGCCTGAGCCGCGCGGAAATAATCAATCTGGCCAAGAGGAAAGCGGACGGCATAGCTTTCGGCTCCAAGGTGAAAATGCGCAATATTGATTCAGGAGACATCCTTGAATATACATTGGTGGGAGAGGGCGAGGCCGACCCCTCCGAGGGATTCATCTCTATCATGACCCCGGTCGGCAAGGCATTGCTCGGACACAAGGCCGGCGAGAAAGTGGATATCAAAGTCCCGGCCGGCACATTGCATTACGAAATTATCAGCATTGAATAAAACGCTCTGTTCATTATTCAATTTAGCTATTGAGCTAATGAACTATTGAACTAAGTATTCATGGAAATAAAAATCATCCGCAGTCGCCGGCGCCGCCGGACCATCAGCGCGCGCATGGAAGGCGGTGTAATGCTCGTGAGCGCCCCCCGGCACACGCCCGAGGCGGAATTAAACACGGTCATTGCCAAGTTCCGCAAACGCTTCGAACGGCGTAGCCTCAGGAAAGAGCTTAATCTCAAACAAAACCTTAACGCGGTCTGCCGCAGGTTTAACGAAGAGTATTTCGATAACCGGATAGATATCAGGTCAATCGAATATTCGACCGAGCAGACAACGAAATGGGGCGTCTGCAACCACCGGAATAAAACCATCCTCATTTCCCACCGCCTTGCTGCGATGCCCGCCTGGGTCAGGGATTATGTCATCATCCACGAAATGGCCCATATTCTTCATCCCAACCACGGCGAACGCTTCTGGCAGCTCGTCAACCGGTATAGACTGGCCGAACGGGCGCGAGGGTATCTCATCGCAAAAGGGTATGAGGATATTGATAAAGAAGATGAAGGAACAGATAATAAATCAGCCACGGATTTCACAGATGGAAGAGAAGGAAAGGGTATATAAATAATGAGTGTAATCTGTGGCTTGATTTGTTTGACAATAGCGGTATCATAAGGTATGTAAGAAAATAAGTGTGCTTTGTAAACTGTCATTCCTGCGAAAGCAGGAATCTATTTCAATGTTTTATATCTGAGTTACTAGATTCCCGCTTGCGTGGGAATGACACCTTAAATAATGCTGACCTTAAAAATACTTCGGAAACTATTCAAAATACTTAACGGCGATGTCTCTCCTAGGCAGGTTGCCGGCGGGTTTGCCTTCGGCGTCATTCTCGGGCTAACCCCGCTTCTTAACCTTCACAATCTCCTGGTCTTGTTCTTGATTTGCATTATCCGCGTTAATGTTTCCTCAGCCATTTTCTCCATGCTGATATTCAAGCTCCTTGCCTTTTTAATCGACCCGCTTTCGCACCAGTTGGGGTATCTCTTGCTGGTTGATTTCGGATTCCTTAACTCCTTCTGGACGTTCTTATACAACCTGCCCATCGTTCCCTGGACCAATTTCAATAATACCCTTGTCCTGGGCAGCCTGGTTATCTCTTTAATCCTGTTCGTTCCCAATCTGGTATTTGTCTCTAAAGGAGTTGTCTCTTATCGCAATAATCTTAAGCCGAAACTGGAAAAGACAAAGTTCTTCCGGGCGTTGCAGGCAACCAAGATATATACTTGGTATCATAAAATAATTAGTTTTGGAAGTACTGAATAAACAAATACTAAATTCTAAAATTTAAATGCTAAACAAATTCTAAATTATAAATATCAAGAAACGCTGTTTGTAATATATTAATTTAGATATTCGATGTTATTTAGGATTTAGTGTTTCGGATTTAGGATTTTATTATTCCATACGTTAATCTTAAATAGAGAGCAAAGAATTATGCGTTGGAAAGGTATAATTACATTTGCGGTCATTTTGGCGCTGATGGCGTTGTTTTCATTCTTCTTCATGGATAACCTGATTAAGTGGGGGATGGAAACCACCGGCACCATGGTTACCGGCGCCAAGACGGAAATCAACAGCCTTGAATTAAGCTTCGCGAGGCTTTCTTTCTCGCTTAACGGCCTGCAGTCGGCCGACCCGGATAACGAATGGCAGAGCCGCCTTGAGATAAAAGATATCCGCTTCAAGATGAACTGGCGCCCGCTCCTGGAAGGCAAGGTGGAGATAGAGGAAATGGCCGTGGAAGGCATCCGCTCCGGCACCAAGCGGACGACCTCCGGCAAACTGCCTGCCAAGGAAATCCCGCCGCCCGACCCGGTGGTTGAAAAGGAAAAAAAGTCGCTCTCCGACCAAACCGAAGATGTCCCCGCCCTTAAAATACTTAAAGGCGAGCAAAAGGTCAATGTCGATGACGTCGTCAAGCCCAATGAACTGACCGCCCCGGCCGAAATCCAGAAGGCCAATGACGAGCTGGATAAGCGCCATAAGAATTCAATGGATTTATTGAATAACCTCAATCTCACCCCGCGGATTGATTCCATCAAAAAGCAGATTGAGGATATCAACATCAAGGAAAAAGACCCGCGCAAGCTGAAAAAGGAGCTGGACAAAGCCAAGGACGTCAAAAAGGATATAGATAAATTAAAGAATGATGTCAAAGTCGCGGAAAACCAGGTGCGTTCGGATTATGCCTATGTCGATACCGCCATGGCAACGATTGACCAGCTGAAGCAAAAGGATTACGAAGCGGCCTTGAAAACCATCACCGAAGCCAAGGGGATTACCGGAGGCGATATCTCCCGCCTGGCTTTGGGCCCGGTCTGGCTCGATAGGGCACAGAGCGCCTTGAAATGGTATAAGATAATAAAGGATTTAATGCCTGCCGGCGGACCGGTAACCGAAACGCCCAAGGCAAAGGCTTTTACCGGAATGGATATCGCCTTCCCAAAGAAAAAGGGGTATCCGGCATTCCTCTTAAAGAAGGTTGTCGTGACGACCGGAGAAAAATCATCCGATGAGCTTAAGTTCAGTGGGGTCGTTGAGCATATCTCCTCCGACCAGAACCTTTCCGGCAAGCCAACTGTTATATCGTTAACCAGCACATCTCCGGTATTTACCCTGGACGGCATGATGAAACATGACGCCACGTCCAGTGAAGACCTGTTCGTATTAAGTATCAAGGATTATGATTTAAAGGGATTCTCGCTGGGCGATTCCAAGTTCCTGCCCAAGACCGTTTCCGGCGGCAGGGCGGATATCCACGCGGCTCTGGTGAGCAGTGGGGGAAAGACCCAAATAAATATCACGATACTGCCGCGCGAGTTAGTATTCGCACCGGAAGATATGGGACAAAGCGAAGCGACCAAGCAGATTGCCGGAGTCCTTTCTTCGTCCAACGATATCAGGATAGAAGCACTTGTCAGCATAGACGGGGGCAAATTCTCCTGGAAGATAAAATCCAATCTGGATGACAAGATTTCCGATGCGGTGAAGAACCTGATTGCCGCAAGGATGGAAGATGCCAAGGCGCAAATCAAGCAGAAGATAGACGCCTCTGTTGACCAGCAGAAACAGGAATTAATGAATAAACTCCAATCCAAGCGAGTCGAGTCCGAATCAAAGCTTAAAGAAAAGAACTCATCCCTTGACGGCTTAGACAAGCTGTTTGAATCCAAGACTAAGGGGTTGGTGAAATAGATTAGCCAGTGCGAAGCCTCCCCGTAAGGGGACAGATTACACAGATTAATAAATCATGAGTAATAGAACATGGGTTTGTATTGAATGCGGTAAATCCTATCGTAGAAACCAAGCTGTGGAATCGGTACAATGTGCGATTTGCCGTAAAAAATGCGAGTATGTGCATTGGAAGATACATATTCCATCACCAAAGAAAACAAAAGAATGGCAAAGATTCTGGGCACTTTATAAGAAAGAAAAAAAATTAATTGCTATATGGATAGATGATAAATCCATAAAAGAGATTAATCTTAACCTGTTAAACAAAAAAATGATTAAGGGGAAGTATTGTGGTGAGTTGTTTCGCACGTAATTCGTAGATTCTATTTTCATTCCCCTAATCCCCTCCTCCCACTAAAAATTTTCCTTGACAGAACGCGGATGGGTTGATATCATTTTGTCATGATGCGAAACGATAGCGAAGTTACGATTCAAGCGGCGGTCCGTGGCATATCCCGTCCGAAACGTCAGCGTTTGCTTTTAGTTGCCGGTATTCTCTGCGTCTCTCTCATCTTTGTTTTCCTGTCTTTCGTCTTTCCCGCTTACGCCGATAGCTGGTCCCAAACTACTTTTACCAATGGGACGTTTACCAATACGGTGACAACCATCGGCGCGGCTGATGTAGTGCTCGACAATGCCACCGTAATAACCTATAACTACACCGGTGGCCAACAGTCCTGGGTCGTGCCGGCCGGTGTTATCTCGATTACCGTGGATGCAAAGGGCGCTCGTGGCGGTTTCGGATGGCAAGACGACACCTCAGGCGGTAACGGCGCCAGAGTCCAGACGACTATAGCTGTCACGCCCGGGCAGACACTTTATATCTATGTGGGTGGCGCCGGCGCTGACTGGGATGTCGGAGGCGGCGGTTATAACGGCGGCGGCAGTGGTGGCAGCGGCGGCGGTTTTGGTGGCGGCGGCGGCGGTGCTTCAGATATCCGTCAGGGCGGAACGGCTTTGGCTAACCGTGTTGTTATTGCCGGCGGCGGCGGCGGAGCCGCTTATCTCAGTAACGGCGGCGCCGGCGGTCAAAACGGCAGCGCCGGGGAGAGCGGTGGATCCGGTGGCGGCGGCGGCGGAACACAGGCGGCCGGCGGAACTGGCGGTTGGGGTGATGTAAGCGGTAGCGCTGGCGTCCTTGGCGTTGGCGGTACCGGTGCTAATGACTACATTGGCCAAGGCGACAGCGGCGGCGGCGGAGGCGGCGGCTATTACGGCGGCGGCGGTGGCGGTTTTACCGAGAGTAGCGGCGGAGGCGGCGGTTCGAGCAAGTCCTCCGGAGCATCCACAACCTTTACATCCGGCTATCAGAACGGCAACGGGCAGGTTATCATCTCTTATGCTCCTTCTCCCGGCAATTATATTTCTCCAGCGATAGAACCGGCCGGTATTTCTTACTGGGGTGTGCTGACCTACACCAAAACGACGCCGACCAGCACTGTCTTGACCGTGGACGTCTTGAAGTCATCCGATAACTCGTTATTGGTGGCGAACGTTGCTTCAGGAACCAATCTTTCCGTGTCGTATCCAGTTACTTTTAGCGGCATCACCGGCGTAAAGTTACGGGCGAATCTTTCCTCTTCCGACCCACTGACGACTTCCATGCTTTCCGCTTGGGGATTGGAATATGGGGCGGGTCCGACTGTTACAACCACCAACTGGACGGATTTAGCCGTAGGCGCGAGTTCGGTTAAAATGGGGCAGTCTATCGCTTATGTTAAATTTGACATGAAGGCGACAGACGGGACAATTAAATGGAAAAAGTTCAGGATAAATAAGGGTGTCGGCGCGTATGCAGGCATTGCCTGCCCGGATTCTAAAATAGAAGTCCAGGTCTGGATGGAGAATAACAGCAATGGATTCTGGGATAGCGGAGATGCATTTATCAGCAAGGGCGCTTTTACCGGCGGGGTTTGCTATCTCAACATGAAACAATGGGAAGTAACAACCGATTTCAGGACTTATTACATTGTATATAAGCTGGCGAATGATATAGGAGGGGGTCAACGCGCTGGCGTGGAGATAGTGGATAACAGCTATCTTGAATTCGAGAATGCGACGTGTGTAGGCGTTCCATAATGAGTTAGGTTCATTCCGAAAACCCTATTTCCCTTTCCCTAATCCTCTCCTCCAAAAAAACCACTCATTTATTTTTCTGTGTTGATGCAAGGTGGACATGCTATTTATCCAAACCCATGGGAGTCGGGACGGCTGGTGTTTATCATGCATACAAGGGAGTATTACATATCCTTGGTGAGACCGTTATGAGCCGTTAATCAGAGTCAGAAGAACCCACTATATAGGCACCTTCGGACGGCCCTAACGCCGTTACTGACCCGGCATCTGATTCTCTCCCAGAATACACCTTGGCATTATGAATCAGCGATATAGGCATCGTTACCCCGCCATCTCTGTATCATTTACCGGCCGGAACGTCATTACGCTTCATTGGCAGCAGTATTTCCAATCCAGCCCGACTTATAGGCTAATAAGCCCTAATGCCACCCACCACCATACCCCTACCCCCCTCTGCCGGTAGTGCAGGCTAAGAAAAAATCGCTTCCAATATCTTATTCTATAAGGGATTGTGACTTTCTGCTGAAAAATCGTATTTTTCAACTGGACGTTTTCTGTTTTTAACCATATCTATAAATGGATAAGTAGGGCAGTTCTCCTAGCCTGTGGAAATCACGGTAATACAGGAATTGGTTTAAGGATTGGCTTGGGGGCGTCCTGATATTATTTCGGGGCGCCTCTATTTTAGCCACAGATTACACGGATTTAATAAATTATTTATTTGTAATCAGCATCATCATCAGAATAATAAATCACCGTGGGTATTGACCCAGGCGCAAGGTTTTGAAAATCTTCTAATAAATGATAATGATTTTCCCCCGGACCTTTTTTGCCAATAGCTGATAAACAACATTCAGATATATACTCTAATCCTTTTTATTACCCATAATTAATAGCTCGCCTTTATCAAGTGTGATTTTTAATTTATAGCCTTCCCACATATTTTTCTCCTATTGACTAAACTCAATTTAACTTAATTCCGTTCAATCCGTGTAATCTGTGGCTAACAATCGTTTAATAATATCTTCCCTCGTCTTTAACTCTCCCAATTTCACCGCGTCAGCCAATTTATAATCGCCGATTCTGGTGCGGGTGAGCTGATGCATTACCCCGCCACAGCCAAGCGCGCGCCCGATATCGTCGCACAAAGACCGGATATACGTTCCGCCGGAACAGGCGATTTTCAGATAAACATAAGGCAGGTCAAAGCCGGTCATTTCCAGGGACGAGATTTCCACCTCGCGCGCCGCGCGTTCAATGGTCTTGCCTTGCCGTGCCAGCTCATATAGTTTCTTGCCGTCTTTCTTCAGCGCGGAAAACATCGGCGGGACCTGCTTGATTTTTCCCCTGAAGGCGGGCAGGACCTTTTCCACTGCCGCACGGGTAATATGTTTGTAGGGCATCTCCTTTAATGGCTTGCCTGTTCTATCCAGCGTGTCCGTGGCGACGCCTAACTGCATGACGGTTTCGTATTCCTTGTTGGATGCCATGAACTGGATGGACTTGGTCGCCCTGCCGAAGCAGACGACGAGAAGTCCTTTCGCCATAGGGTCAAGCGTGCCGGTATGCCCGGCCTTCCTGGCGCCAGAGAGCTTCTTCAGCTTATCCACCACGGCGAAAGAGGTCGGGCCGGATTCCTTATAAACCAGTAATATTCCGTTAAGTTCGTTCATATAATCTATTGACACCGCAAGCTTATTCAGTATAATAAAGATAATGGTTGCCTTCAAGGATAAGAAGGCAAAAGAAGTATGAACAAAAACGCACCCAAATATTTCATCATCGGGCTGTTTTTTGCCGCTTTGATAATCGGATTCCTGAATGCCCAAGACGGTGATTCGGAAAAAATCATCCGCTCATCAGATATCACAATTTTCGGACTTGATTTAAACGGCATAACTGATGATATCGTCAGGACTGCCGGGGTTTACAAACCCGCTTCCAAGGAAAAAGATGGTTATGTTGCAAAAGATCCGAAGGATACACCCTTGATTGCCTGGCTGGTGGATAACACCTCCTACATGAAAACTTCCAAATGTCCTGATTTGCTTTCCGCGGCGATTGCCAAATCATTCGATAAATGCAAAGGATACCAAATGTCTGTCATCAAGTATGCCAAAAAGGCGGTAATGGTTTGCGACCCGACCGATAACATAAAAAACGTTGCCAGCGGGATAAACTCCGTATTCCAGTCGGTTGACGACGGTTACAAAGACTCCTGCGCGGCAATCAGGGAGTCAGTCGAGTTGCTTAAGAAATACCCTAACAATAAAAAACACCTCGTTATTTTTACCGTTCAGAACAATGATCTGGAAAGCAATTTGGAAGATACCCTGGTTCTGCTTAACGAGAACAAGATTAAGCTTTTGGTCATAGGCGGCGGGACAATCCTTTGCGACCCGAATAAAGACCCTTACGGCGAAGTCCCCGAAGGCAGCAAGGTTTATCGGGCGGATTCCGCGGAAATTGAACTGTCTTTTATCAATCCCCACCTGGAATGGTGGTATCCAAAAGGAAACGATAAAAAGCTTTCATCAGGAGATGAGTATTATCTCCATAATTATCCTTATTATAATACATACGTCTTTTCCGGCTATGGTGTTTACGGATTGAGCCGTTTGGCGGCTTATTCCGGTGGAAAATATTATATGTTTTCCCCGCCAGGGTCCGGAGCGCCGGGAGCGACCTTTTGCGAGATGCATTACTGCAAATTCTGCGATAGTAAAAACAAGAAAAACCATTCCGGCGATAACGGTTGTGTTGCGCCGTTCGATAAATTTCTGCCTGTCTTTGCTCCACTACTCATTTCCCGGGAGGATTTTAATTATAAGTATTCCAGAGATCCCGTATACAGCCTTCTCCAAAAGATTTGTGCCAAAAGCGGCGCCTGGCTGGCGATTGACAAAAGCATTTTTGATGACGACGGCACTATTTCTTCCGGGTATCTTATGATGGCGGATAAAGAACTGGAAAGGGTTAATGAATTCATAAAAGATATGGAGGAGACCCTGGCGGAAAAAGCCAAAGACAGCCCCAAGCGGTTTGTTGCACATGCCGAGGCGGTGCTTGCCAACCTTTATATTGAAAGGTTCGGGCTTAACCAACAGAGGAATTTTATCATGAAACTGAAACCCAAAGACCTTGAGCCGACCGGCGGCAATACGAACTGTTACAGCACGGTGATTTTTGAGTGCCTGTGCCATATCGAGGAATTAGCCGGGATTACTTACGATAAAAATAATAAGGACGGTTATGTCGATGCTAAAGGCAGTTTGCCTGATAAAATTATGGGCGCGGTAAAACTGATGGCACAAAAAGACCGGATAACGATATACGGAGGGAAAGAAGGGGAGGATGAATTAGCCAAGACTCTTAACGTGGTTATACGCACTATCGGCCGTTATAAAAATACGCCGTGGGAGTTAATTGTCCGCAGGTTGCCTGTTCTTGCCAGGATAAGGATTGATTTTTCCGCGGTTGGCGGCGGAATGGGTGTGCCGGGCGTTACCCCTCCGCCTTCTTCCGGTAAAAAGCCTACGCCGTCACAAACCCCGGGAACCGGTCCGCGTGGCAGCCAGACCGGTAAATAAGTTCTCTACGGTGTCAGGATGATTTTACCGCTTTTGATTTCCATGGATGTCATCGCGGCAAAGCCTTTTTCGAATTCCTCCAGCTTGAATTTGTGGGTGATTACCGGAGAGGGGTCAAGTTTTCCGGAATTCAATAGTCCCGCCATCTGGTACCAGGTGCGGTACATGAGGCGCCCGTTAAAGCAAATTATCCTTACTCCTTTGAAGATAAGGTCGTTGATATCAATCTGAATGGGTCCAGGGAATATGCCGAAGGCGTTAAAGCGCCCGCCTTTGCGGACGACTTTTATGGCGTTAGGAAGCGCCTGAGGGCTGCCGCTCATTTCGGAAACGACATCAACCCCGACTCCGCCGGTTGCCTCGATTATTTTATCCGCGGCTTTCTGGTCGTCATACATCAGGATATCGGTTGCGCCCATTTCCTTGGCGATATCATAACGGAATTTATTTCTGATAATGTTGAATATCCTGGCGGCGCCGGCGGCTTTAGCAACGCCGATGGCAAAGAGTCCTATGGGGCCGTCGCCTATTATCGCGATAGTCTGGCCGGTGATATTTTCAACAAGCATGGTGTAGACCGCGTTGCCTAATGGCTCCTGGATACAGGCGATTTCAGGCTTCATTGATTTAGCATTCTTCCAGGCACAGACCGAGGGCAATGCCACGTATTCGGCAAAACAACCCTGGGTATCCACCCCGAGTATTTTCAGGTTTCCGCAGATATGCGGCTGGTCGTTGCGGCACTGGTAGCAATAACCGCAGGGGATATGGCTTTCCGCGGAGATAAAATCGCCCTTTTGGAATCCGCGCACCGCCTTGCCTACTTCAACCACTTCACCGGCGAATTCATGGCCGGTGATGATAGGGGGCTTGATGCGGTTCTGGCTCCAGGCATCCCAGTTATATATATGGACATCCGTCCCGCAGATAGAAGTGGCTTTTACTTTTATCAATAAATCCTCGGCTCCCGTTTTCGGGATATCCGTTGTGATAAGTTCTAATCCGCGGCCTGGTTTTGTTTTGGCGAGCGCTTTCATCTTTCCTTCCATAGGTGTCTCCCTTCTAATCGGCTTTAAGTAACTTAATGGATTTAAGCAAAGAAAAGGTGTGAGAGCAAATAAAAACGATACGCCTAAAAACTTGATTTGAATTTGAACTTGACAGCCGATTATTTTTCCTGTATAAATACACCCATGCTGAAACGCAGCCCGTTATCCGATTATCTGGAACAAATCAAATCTTTATTTGATAAAAAAGAAATAACTAAGGCAAAACGTCTTGCGGAAAAGGCGTTAAAGAAACTTCCTGATTTATCTTATACGCCTTATGAAGAATACCTTTTGCATTGCCGGTTAGGTTCCGTTTACCATTGGTTGTTGGATTTATCACGTTCTTTGGACAGTTTTCACAAGGCATACCTGGTTTCCTCCAGGAACCATCTTTCCCTGCCTTATATTGTTTATACTTCATATATGATGGGGTATGATTTCCTGCTGCTTAGAAATGCCAATATGGCGTTAAAACAGTTTGAAAAAGTAGAGGCATATTATGCCAAGCATGGAGACCAGTCGTTTCCCATGGATAAAGCGACCCATCTTAAGACACTTGTCGATTTGGCATATTGTTATTTGCTGAAGAACGACCTGGCTAAAGTTGAGGCAATCATCGATAAAAAACTTTCCCGATATGGTGTTTCTTCCACGGACAAGAATTTCCAAATAAACTACAAGCATCTAAAAGGCGAGTACCTAATGGCATTAAAAGATTATATCGGCGCCAGGAACCTTTTTTTGGAATGCATTAAGGATGATTCGAATTCCGAATACCCGTCAAGCACCCTTGATGTGAAAAAACACCTGGCAACGATTGACTTTATAGAAGGAAAGCTTGATGATGCAATCCAGCGTTCGCAAGGCATTCTTAAAGAGGCTAAACGGCTTGGTTTTAATGATGTTGTATGTGAAGCAGGGCTTTTTTTGAGCAAATGTTATTTTTCCAAAGGGCTTACTGGTAAATCAGAAGCCATAGAAAACAGGATCAAACCCCTATTAGCCGTTCTTGATACATCGTGGCTTTATGAAAAGATGCGGGATTTCGTAAATCTTTTCAGGCAATCACCTCCGTCTAAAAGCGTTTCGGATATTCTTGTCTATACAATTAACCGTCGTTATGAAACATCTTTATGTAAAGAGATTGTCATCGGCAAATCCGCTGTAATGCAAGAAGTTTACCAGCTTATCGAAAAGATCGCTCCAACGGATTTGCCCATCCTGATCCAGGGCGAAACAGGGACAGGCAAAGAGCTTATTGCCAATACTATTTACCAGAATAGCTTGAGGACGAAGGCCCCTTGGCTGGCATTCAATAGCGGGGCAATGCCTGAAACCCTGATTGAATCAGGATTATTCGGGCATACCAAAGGGGCTTTTACAGGTGCCATAGAAGAGAAAAAAGGTTATATTGAACTTGCCTCAAAAGGAACGCTTTTCCTGGATGAGATTGGGAATATGTCCCCGTCTATGCAGCAAAAACTTCTGCGCGTCTTGGAGGAAAAACTCCTCTGGCGTGTCGGTGCTTCAAAACCCATTCCGGTTGATACCCGTTTTATCTTTGCCAGTAATCAGGATATTGAACAGATGGTAAATAATAAACTCTTTCGGAAGGACCTTTTTTATCGAGTCAATACTATTGTTATTAATCTTCCTCCCTTGCGCGACCGTAAAGACGACATTCCTTTATTATTCCAGCAGTTCGTTAAGAAATACTCTCTTCCAAATCACACTACTCCGGTAATATCATCCGGTGCGTTAGCTTTTCTAAACGCTTATGCATGGCCTGGGAATGTAAGAGAGCTTGAAAACGAGATAAAAAGAATTTGCGTCCTGTATCCGGATGCCGGGGTTATTGAAGAACACATGCTTTCCGAAATTTTCAGGAATTATAAGCCAACCTCACCCGTATCTGTTATATCTCATATAGGATTAACCCTTAAAGAAATGGAGCGCAACACTATTGAGGACGCTCTGAAAAGATGCAATGGCAACATGAGTAAAACAGCAAAGCAGCTTGGACTTACCCGTGCCGGTCTTTACCGGAAGATAAAACGGCTTGGCATAAAACCGCCTGTTGTTACCATACCGTAACGCGGAACGAACATACTGTATATTTTGTATACACTATTCTAAAACGGATATTCTCCATCCCTAAGTCTATAATCATAACCCTTTTATTTACAGTATATTAGGTGTTTTAGCCCATTCTATAAATTATCCGTAAATTTGGCACGATATTTGCTTGTATTTAATGTATACAGATTAATAATTGTAAATTATTCAATAATATTTTTGAAAGGATGTTCATATGAAATACCACATTTGGCTTATAATGATAGGGGGATTGCTTTTATTGGGGGCGGCAATGCTAATAAACGGGCAAAAAGGCACGGCGGATGACAATAACTCTAAAAAACCGGCATGGCAATACGAACTGGGAAAGGTACAGCTGATTAATTACCATGTAAAGCTGTCTCACCAGAAATATGATACTCCGGTGGGTAATCCTAACGCAACAGAAGTGTTAACTCCGGAAGTATCAGCAAATCCCAATCCTGAAAAGGAAAGGAGAACAGGAGAGGAAAGAAAAGCGGAAGAGGCGGAAGAAAGACAAAAAGCAGTGAGTGCTGAAAAGATTGTGGCTATTAAGAATGCCTTGTTTACCAATGCAATACATGCATCTTTTATTGATCATGTATTTGCACAACATGAAGCGAGCATTAAATCGTCTAATATAAGTATTGACAAGGTGGTTGAGGCGCAAACTAAATTTGAACAGGCATTTAAGAATACGGTTGAAGGATTAACCAAGCAAGGAATCTACGACCCGAATAATCGTGAGCATCAAAAAATAATGGAAGAGATAAAAAAAGGATACGATATAAATAATCCTAATATGATACTAGGGGTTATTCGCATGAAGATTGGTGATGTTCGAGTCGCAGTATCCGGAAGTGTTTTGGAAGAAATTAACCAAAAACTTGACAAGGTAATAGAAAAAAAGGGAACTCTGGCTTTTGATGATCCAGAGGTTACTGAATGTTGGCAAATAATTAAACAAGCGACAATATCTAAAAGTAAAGAGGCGGGTTTTAGTGATGACGAAATCCAGGCAATTGTAGCACAGACAGAGAGTGGTTTTAAGGGGACTATCCGAGAGAGTAATAGCCGGGGAGAGTTTCTGGCATATATAGACCCCATTATCATAGAAGCAGATATCGGGATAGAGCCGGTGAAGTTTCTGGATGATAAAAAAGCCTGGTTGGTCAGGGTCGGCTACCGCAATATCAAGGTGCGCTATTGGGATAACCTGGTAAACCTGACGTATGATTTCAACAATCCGAAACACCAGCAAGCCGCCAGGAAACTATTGGAAGATGCCTTGGGTAAATACGGTAATGAAGGCTCCCGCAAAGCTTTTAAGGGAAGAGGAGATACGCATCCGGCTGCCCAAGCCGCAAATTATCCCGACCTTATCCGTGTCTTGAGTCATATATGTTTTATTAACCGCGGATTCCAGGCGGAAATCTCCCCTGATGGCAGTAGGGTAAAGATAATTGATTTAGACAAGGTATTAGACGAAGGTTTAAAGGGATTGCCGGAAACAGAAGCCACGGCTGATTTGAAAAAGGCGCTTTTAAACGATGCCTTGTATAATTTGCAACTGTTTTTCCTCCCAATGTATGCTTTCACATACCAGCATAACGGAAACTTCCTTATATATGAGGAGAAACCCCAGAATGAAGTAAAAAAGGAGTTGAAAGGGTTTACGCAAAACAAGAACAGCTTAAGAGTCGTTTATGACAAACGCCGGGGATTGATAACCGAATATAAAGAGAATACGTGGCGGGATTCCATGACTACTGATGAAAATGCAATAAGGCTTATAATCACCGCACCTAATGATGCAAGTTTAAAGGGCCTTTTTACGCAAGAATCTTACGAAAGCGAAGTTGTCCTGACTTATATAAAATAATTCTTGATGAATTTTTATATGCTTAGTCCTTTTGGCAGTAATAAGGAGAAAACGATGAATAACACCAAGTTGTGTAAAATACCGCCTTTAACTCCGGACGATATCCAAACTTTGCGCGGCAAGCCGGCGGTTAAATTAACCTATCCGAAAAAGGTTTCAAATATGCCGCCAAAACAGGAATGGATTTATATCTCACCGATTGCCGGAGAAGAACGTTATTTCTTTAATAATGGATGTTTGGTGGGCTGGCGACGAGATAAAATATAAATGCCCCGCTCCGCTTTGCTACGTGGACACCCGATTAATAGGGAGTCCCAGAATGGGGCCGTCCCTTGACGAAGTCGAGGGGCTGGCGACGAGATAAAATATAAGCCCATAGCAATGGGATTATGCCGTTACAACGTAACAATTGGCGAAAGGAGTAACAGATGAAAACAAAAAAATGGATAACCTTAGGGATAACCCTAGTGATAAGTTTTGCCACCATCTGCGCCGAGGGGCGGGGTTGTTGGGGGCAGGGGTTGGTTGAAAATAAAGATGGCAGGTATGGTTCTGATACCGTCAGCGGAAGTAGCGGTGGTTCCGGCAGCAGCAGCCAAAGCGATGAGGAGAGTCGTGGAGGGAGCAGTGTGGTTAATCTTGGCCCGGGAAAAGCGACAAATCCTACCCCGGTTATCGGTGCATTAGGCATTTCGCGGGTGCTTGTCGAGACCAGTGGAGAGTTAAGATGGGATGCGCCTACTGGTGTGAATTATGCGGACGTGTGGTACGAGGTTTATTTCGGGATAAACTATCAGTTAACTGAAGATGATTGGATAATAGGAGATGCCGAAGATGGCGATGGAGACGGTCGAGTCACAGTTTATTTAGGTGATGCTTTGTTGGACGCATTGGAGCCTCAAACCACTTACTATTGGAGGGTGGATTCTAATGGGCCTGACGGCAAAACCGAGGGCGATACCTGGTGGTTTATTACGCAATGAAATGTTTCTTGTAAAATAATACGGTTGACAAAACATAATTCATGCCGTATATTTTTGCTGAATGGCGAAAAGAGGATGATATATGTGTGGCTGTAAGGATATAAAGATAATGTGTTATACTTTTTTGGTATTATTGATTATCGGATGGTGTTGCATACCGGATATCCGGGGTGATGCTCCGAGTATAGACGGCATTACGTTAGATAAGATATTGTTAGGAGAGGAAATCGACAAGGAAGATTTAAAAGGCCATGTTGTTGCGGTTGAGTTTTGGCGGCTTGATTGCCCGACCTGCTGTAAAAGTATTCCACATATGGTTGAGTTGGCGAAAAAATATGGTTCTAAAGGTTTTATCCTAATCGGCGTTCATCTCCAGGATGCGCCTGCAGGGGAAGTGATTAATTTCTGCAAATCAAAGAAAGTAAATTACCCGGTTTACCAGGGAGGAAAGATAAATGGCGTAAAGTTTTCCATAGTGCCTCATTTTACTCTTTTTAACCACAAAGGGGAGATGGTTTTTGGCGGCCGCCCTTCGGATGCGGATAAAATGTTGGAAGATGTGATGAAAGTTGCTCCAGACCCGTTAATCGGTGAAGGAACGTATAGAAAACTTGATGCTCTGTCAAAGAAGATTACCGAACGTAAAGAACTGGGGAAAATACTGGCAACGCTTAAAAGCAAATACTTGGATTCAAATGATGCAGAGGAAAAGGCGGAGGCGGAAAAGTTAGTTGAATGCCTGAACCGATTAGGCAACAGGATGCTTTCAAAAGCTGAGGCGAAAAAGACTAAAAAGCCGACCGATGCCTATGAACTTTATAACGAAATAGCTATTCTCTTTAAAGGCGATGAAATCGGCGATAAGGCAAAAGGTATCGTTGAGGAACTTAAAAACAATGAGGTTTTTCAGGAAAATATGAAAGCAGACAGGGAACTTGCCTCAATAGAGGGTGAGGCGGAAAAATTAAAACCTTGCTCTAAATGCAAGTGGTTTACAAAATCCTGCGAAGGGTGCAGGAAAAGAAACCCATCATACCCCAATCTTATAGCGCGTGCAAATGCATTAGTGAAAAAATATCCCGATTCCCCGGCCGCGGAAAAAGTTAAAGAGCTCTTTTTAATGGAATAATTGCTTTTAGATGGAGATGTTTATGCGAAACACTAAAAATTGGAATTTTGAACTTTGGTTATTGCCGCCCATTCGGGCGAGCCTCGCCATTGGCGGGGTGCTTGTTTGGTTATTGCTAATTGGTCATTGGAATTTACATGCAGATACCTGGTCCCAAACCACCTTCATCGATGGGACTTTTACAGATGTAATCACAACACAAAATAATGCAGAAGTAATACTTAGTGTTTTTTATAGTGGAAGCAATGAATCTGACGGAGCTTTAATCGTTGATGGAACTACAGCAGGCAATAATACAGTAAACGGTGTTCTTATCCCGGGAGGACCTTTTAATTCAGGTAATCCTTTAATAATCGATACGGTAATCCCTCGTGCCAACCGGATATATAATTTTACCTGTGTAACTTTACAGAATAATGCAATTGTATCTCATTCACAAGCGGTTGGTGCTGGCACTGGATATGAAGGTGTAGAATTCCGTGTTTCAGCAACATTGTTCATAGATTCTACCAGTAAGATTGAGTTGACTGAAAAAGGTTATACTGGTGGTACAGGTGGTGGAGCAGGTAATGGGATTGGTGGTGGAGCAGGCGCTTCAGCATATACGGGAGCCTCAGGTGGAGGCTACGGAGGTGAAGGGGGTAATGGAGCAAGTAATGGCGGAATTACTTATGGAGCATCTTCCTCTGTAGCATATATGGGGTCCGGTGGCGGACATAATTCTAATATTGGTGGCAGGGGAGGACATGGTGGTGGCAGAATAGTAATTAAAGCTATGAATGTAAATATTGCCGGGAGTATTCAGGCTAATGGAGGAGGCGCTCAAGGTGGAAAAAACGGGGGCGGTTCTGGTGGAGGGATATATATTTATGCTAAGCAAATAACTCTTTCGGGAATTTTAAGCGCAGCAGGCGGGGGAGGTGGGTATTATTCCAGTCAAAGTGGTGCTCCCGGTAATAATGGGACTGGCGGTGCTGGGACAACAGTTTCTAATACTCCTGGTTCACCTGGTATAGGCGGTAAAGGGGGAAATGCCGGTTCTTCGAATCCTGCTGGCCCTTCAGCGGGCGCCGGTGGTTGGCCCGGTGATGCAGGTGCTGGAGGCGGTGCCGGGCGGATTGCTATTTATTATGAAACATTTAATGGTGACTTAGTAAATGGCGGCGTAACTAATTATTCAAATGGTCCGGGTGCGTCTTCTAATAAAATAGGTCCATATGCATATTGGACATATTTACCCCCCTCTTCTGTTACTTCAGGTGTCTATATTTCATCCGTTATTAGCATAGCAGAGCTTTCGTCATGGGGAATTTTAACGTATACTCATACTGCCCCATCCAGTACTACTTTTAGTATTGATGTCTTGCGTGCGATAGATAATTATGTCTTTGCTACTAACGTTGCTTCTGGGAGTAATCTGGCTAATGTTATAAAAACTCCGACTTATGCCATTAAACTCAGGGCTAATTTTACTACTGAAAATACTACCAAAACCCCAACCCTTTCTGATTGGACAGTAAATTATGCTATCGGAGGAAGTGCGGTTGTCACCACCACCAACTGGACGGATTTGGTTAACGGAAACCCTGTTAAAATGGGGGCATCTATTGCGCATGTTAAATTTGATATGAAAACGTTTGATGGAACAGCCCTCTGGAAACGCTTCCGCATTGACAAAGGATTAAAATCATATGCAAATCTTGCCTGTCCGGACAGTAAAATAGAAGTTCAGGTTTGGTGTGAAAACACCGGCAACGGATTCTGGGATATTGGGGATACCTTTATCAGCAAAGGAAACTTTAATAACAGCACTTGTTACCTCAATATGAAAAAATGGCAGGTAACAACAACTCCCAAGACTTATTATATTGTATATAAACTATCCGGTGATATTGGCGGTGGTCAGCGTGCCGGGGTGAAGATTGTGGATTCGAGTTACTTAGAGTTTGAAAACGCAACTTGTATAGGAGTCCCATAGAAAAGATGTTGGAGTTTTCCGCCGAAGGCGGACCCGCCTCTGGCGGGGAGAACGCTACATGCGTAGGAGTCCCATAAGTGGACTCCGAAGTCCCGTTGAATAACGGGATATAAGAGTGCCATAATAGGGGGCATTATGAGAATTTGTAGTTTAGTGATTGTAATTTGTTTGGCAATTGCGAAGCTATGCGTAGTCCCGATTCTCATCGGGGGAAATTGGAATTTGAGTAATTTCGCCTACAGCGATTCCTGGTCACAGACTACCTTTACAGAAGGCTCATTTTCCGATACGGTAACAACCACCGGTGCGGCCGAAGTAGTTTTGAGTATGAGCGCCAACGCTACATTTACCGAGACTTTTTCTACCACCACTTATAAAGACCCTGTCACCACTGCGGATTGGAATACCGCAAGCGGAATCTTAGAGCTTACTTCATCAATAAATCGCCCGTTTAATACGGATACAGCCTCTTCTAATTATGCAGGTGCCAGAAGTAACGGCTACCGTTTCTATCCCACAGTCAACGGCCAGATTACCGCATTAGGGAGATATCACGATACCGCCACAACAAATACTACCGTTATCTTATGGACTGATGCGGGTGTCGAATTAGGCCGGGTTACCGTTCCGGCCGCTACCGGATGGCAATGGGCAAACCTGGCTGCCCCGGTTAATGTTACGGCTAATACTTATTACCGCGTAGCCGTTAGTTGCGATGCGGGCGGAAAAAGTAAGGGTTTTACTTATCCTGTTACCAAAACAAATATTGCCATTACAAATAGCTGTACAGTGTTTGCTCTGAATTCTTTCCCTAATACGACGGGAACTACCAGTCTAATTGGGCTAGCAGATATTGAATTCAAGACCTATCAATCCCCTAAAACAGGCCAATCGCTTAAAGCCAATGCCGGGGCATCCACGATTAATAAAGCCACCCTTATTGCTACCCAAACATTAAATGGTGGAGCCATAACATATGAAATGACGGCAAACGGTTCAAATTGGGAATCGGTTACTCCCGGTGTCGAGCATATATTCAGCAATCCCGGCACTGATTTAAGATGGCGGGCAAATATCTCTACCGCTGTTTTCGGCACCCCTTTAATTGATCAGATAGTGATTGATTATCCGGGTAATTACGCAAGTCCCGGTACTTTTATATCAACTGCTATCAGCCCGACAGGTGTTTCTTATTGGGGCATACTTACTTACTCAAAAACCACTCAGGTTAATACCACGATTACCGTGGATGTGCTTAAAGCCTCGGATAACTCACTGTTAGTGGCTGATGTTTCGTCAGGCACCCATCTATCAGAGACTTATCCCGCCATTTTTAATGGTGTTACGGGGATTAAACTTCGCGCTAACTTAACTACGAGCGAACCGGATAAAACCCCTCAACTAGAGGGTTGGGGAACAGAGTATATGTGTGGGATAATAGTAAATACTTACAACTGGACGGATTTAATTAATGGAAAAACTGTTCAAGGGGGGCAGTCTGTTGCATATGTTAAGTTTGAAATGACGACCGTTTCAGGCACGGCTAAATGGAAACAGGTCCGTATTGACAAGGGCATAAAGGCATATTCTTCTAACATCGCCTGCCCGGATTGTAAAATAGAAGTCCAGGTCTGGTGCGAGAATACCGGAAACGGCTTCTGGGACGTTGGCGATACGCTCATCTCTAAAGGCAATTTCACCAACGGCACGTGTTATCTCAATATGAAGTGCTGGCAAGTGACGACCACCTCTAAGACATATTACATCGTGTATAAACTGGCCAATGATATCGGGGGTGGTCAGCGTGCCGGGGTGAAGATAGGCGATAGTTCGTGGCTGGAGTTTGAGAATGCTACCTGTGTGGGAGTGCCATAAGTTCTCCGCCAGAGGTGGACACGCCTTTGGCGGGGAAAACGCGACGTGTGTAGGTGTCCCCTGAACTTGCCGAAGGGGCGTACCGCCATAAAGATAGAACACGAATGACACGAATAATACCGAACAGGACGAATAGAATATATTTTTATTAGTGTGATTCGGTTTCATTCGTCTTATTCGTGTTTAAAATTACCCCGCTATATTTCATTTCTGGGGTACCCGATAATAGTGAGTTCTCGTAGGGGACGAAATCAAACAAGGTGGGTAACGAATTTACGGATAAGGGGCTATGTCTTTACGATGAGGGGAGCACGGCTTTATGATTAGGAGAGCGCGTCTTTACGGTGAGAGGGACACGGTTTAACCGCCAAGGGGGCACGGCTTTACGGTTAGGGGGTAACGGTTTTACTATGAATGCCTCACGGCTTTACGAACGGGGGAGTACGGATTTACGATAAGGGGGGCACAGATTTACTGCCAGAGGGGCACGTCTTTACGATAGGGAGAGCACGGTTTTACCGTCCACTCCTTACGGAGGATGCCGTATCCCCTCCCCCCACTTGTATTTTTACAAAAGCTATAACACCTTATGGAACAGGATGATACAGCTAAAAATCTGGTCTCAAAAGTGCACATCAAAATCCCGATTCCGACACCTCTCTGTCATTCCCGACCCCGCCTTAGCAGCAGAAGTTCTGCGCTTGGTTAGGAATCATTTCGACAAAGTCATTAACCGCTTTCTTTAGTATAGAGCGCTGTTCTTCTATGATACCGCCGTGACGGCCAGGGAAAGCAAACACCTTTCTATAGGCTTAATTATAAAAACACCATCAGTCCTGATGATGCTTTCTTGGGATTTAGTCCCAGTATTTCTTCCACAACCGCTTTGTCGTCAAAGGGTTTGATGGTGTTCTTGAATATCTGGTATGTTTCGTGTCCCTTGCCGGCAATAAGCACCAAGTCGCCTTCTTTTGCCGAATCCAATGCCTTTTCGATTGCCCTGCGGCGGTCGGCTTCAACGATATAGTTCTGGGTGGTTAATCCCTTTTTGATATCTTCAATAATCGCCATGGGGTCTTCCGAGCGTGGATTATCCGAGGTAAGGACCATCATATCCGCATATTGTTCGACGGCCTTAGCCATTAACGGGCGCTTGCCTTTATCGCGGTCGCCTCCGCATCCAAAGAGGACTATTAGTTTTCCTTTAACCAAAGGTTTTAAGCTTGACAGGGTCTGTTCCAGCGCATCCGGCGTATGGGCGAAATCAACCATGACACTGAAGGGCTTATCGGTCCGGACGCTTTCCAACCTGCCGCGCACGGATTTGAGGCGTGCTATTCCTTTGGCAATGGTGTCCGCATTCGTGATGCCAAGCGAGTATACCGTAGCTACTGCGGATAGAATATTATAGGCGTTATGTTGCCCGATAAGCGGGCTTTCCACGGTAAATTCGCCGACAGGCGAGTTGATAATAAGCGAAAGACCTGATAATGAGTTAGATTTTATTTGTGCGC
This sequence comes from Planctomycetota bacterium, assembly GCA_016207825.1. NCBI lineage: Bacteria > Pseudomonadati > Planctomycetota > Planctomycetota bacterium. Next base: position 180,179 of record JACQZI010000008.1, read on the forward strand.
TAAAACCGGACTTTTGGGTAAGCCCGTACTTTAATACGCGCGCCTTAGTGATTGATTCAAGATAATTGCTTGATGGGTCATCCGCGTTTAATAGGGCAGTGCTTTCTTCGGGAAGCTCTCTGAATAGAATTGCTTTTGCCTTGAGGTATTCATCCGTATTCTTATGATAATCCAGATGGTCCCTTCCAAGATTGGTGAAAACTCCGGCAACGAACTTTATGCCGTAGACGCGTTTCTGGACGAGTGAATGGGACGATGCTTCCATCACCGCGTAATTCAGTCCGGCAGAAAACATCTCGGATAAATAATAGGCGATGTCGCAGGATTCCGGGGTGGTAATGGGTGCCGGTATTTCCCGCGAGCCGATGGAATAAGAGATAGTCCCCAACTGTCCCACTTTGTTTCCGGCCGCCTCCAGGACAGAGCGGATAAGGCAGGCGGTGGTGGTCTTACCGTTGGTGCCGGTAATGCCGATGACTTTTAGCTTAGAGCTGGGCTGGTTATAGAATTCGTGGGAGATTACTGCCAGGGCGAGCCGCGTATCCGGAACGACAATCTGCGGTATATTAGTATCCGTATCGGTTTTTTTCTGGGTAATAATGGCCGCAACGCCGCGCTTGATTGCCTCCGGGATAAAGCTGTGTCCGTCGGTTGCTTCCCCTTTAATGGTGACAAAGAGCGCGCCGGGGGTTGCCTGCCGCGAATCGTAACAGACAGAGGTGATTTCAAAATCACGCCCATTGGAAACGACCTGATGCTTTGGAATAATCTTTTTTATCTGGGAAAATTTCATGATAAGTACTTAATGTTATTCAGAGACCGTCGGGTTGTGTCATTCTGAGCCGAGCGAAGAATCTCTTAATCAGCTCTTCACTTCGTTCAGAGTGACATTATAAAATCATTTTTATATATTTACTCCGTCGTGGCGATATTCAGCCTGGACGGGGTGCCTAAATATTTAAGGGTTTTACGGATAATATTGGCGACGACCGGTGCGGCAACCACGCCGCCGTAATAACTGCCTTTTGGTTCGTCGAGCATCACCAGGACGGTTATTTCCGGGTTTTCCACCGGGGCAAAGCCGACAAAAACCGCCCGGAATTTATTATGGGAATATGTCCCGTCAGGATTCATCTTCTGGGCAGTGCCGGTTTTGCCGGCAATCGTATATTCTTTGATATTCGCTTCCGGCGCAGTGCCGGTTTCTACGACCTTCCTCAAAATAAGGCGCATCTCTTTTTCCGTTTCGCTGGGCAATAGCCGGTAGCTTTTATTATTGTCACGTTCGGAGACGATATTGCCTTCCTTATCCGCTATTTTGGAGAGTATAGTCGGGTTGACCAGTTTACCACCGTTTGCAAAGACATTGAACGCCTTGATTAACTGCATACTGGTAACCGCGATTTCATGACCCATGGGGACGGATGCCAAGGTGTAGTCGTTCCATCTTTCAAATGGGGTGATGATGCCGGTTGCCTCGGCAGGGAGTCCCACGCCGCTTGGCGCGCCGAATCCGAATAGTTTTACGTAATGGAACATTTCACTTTTGCTCATCCGCATGCCCAGCTTGGCCATTCCGATATTGCTGGATAGGGCAACCACATCACGGAAGGAAAGGTTACCGTGGGGTTTATGGTCGTTAAGGATGCGGCCTCCCATTTTGTATTTTCCGTTTTCACAGAATATGAGTTCATCCGGGTTAGCCATATTGCGCAATAATAGGCTGCTTGCGATGAACGGCTTAAAGACCGAACCCGGTTCATATTGGTCCGCGACGCAATGGTTTCTGTATGTTTCCTGCGGATAAGCAGACGGCTGGTTAGGGTCGAATACGGGTCTGTTTGCCATGGCAAGCACTTCAGAGGTGGAGGTTTTTAATACTATCACTTCCGCCGAAAGCGGCTTCCATTTTTTGCAGGCATTATCCAGCTCTTCTTCCGCAATAAACTGAATGACGGTGTCAATGGTGAGGTATATATTTTTACCCGGCAGTGGAGGTTTTTCTATCATTTCAAGTGTGACCACTTTTCCCGCCTTGGCGTCACGCGGGACGTAACGTTCGCCTTTGGCGCCTTTGAGGTAAGTGTCATACGCAGATTCTACTCCGCCTAATGCCGTTTCGTCCAAGCCGCGGAACCCGATAAGATGGCATGCCAGGGTCCCGTTAGGGTAGCAACGCTTGTATTCCTCCTGGAAACCCAGTCCTTTGATTTTCTGGGAGCGCAGGTTGGATGATTCTTCATCGCTTACCCGGCGCTTAAGCCAAACAAACGATTTGCGGGCGTTATAACCTTTTTGCAGGATATCGTTCAGGGTCTCTTCGGTTATTTTAAGGATAGCGCTGACTTTTTTTACTTGGGCTGAGTGTGCTTTTAAGACCTTTGGATTGGCATAAACCGAATCGACTTTTTTGGAAAGGGCCAGGATTTTGCCTTTACGGTCAAATATAATGCCGGCCCGGGGAGCGGTTTCTTCCTTGTAATAAAATTGGCTGCGCTGGATATCCTTATATTCTTTATGGCGGGATACCTGGATGGAAAATAACCGGTATGATAAAAAGGCAAACGCACCGCAAATTAATACGAATATGCATATAGACCTCAGGCGATAGTTATTTGCCATAACTCTTTAACCGTAACCAAGCGTTTTTGTTATTGATATTCGGCCAGTAATTTTTGCAGCTCATTCGGCATCGCAGTGATACGGCTATTCGTCTTTTCTTCACCTTTGCCGTAGCTTACTACGATTTTCTTTTCCTGGGCAAGCGCAAAAAGATATTGAGGAGAGGTAACCGATGATAATTCCACACGTAAAGTTTCTCTTTCCTCGTTCAGTTTCTTTTTCGCTTCCATTGCCTCGGAAATGCGATACCCCCATTGGGCTGTTTGAATCCGCTGCCAGACCGTGACAAACGCCAGAAAAGTCACAATACCGAGTACCAACAATACTCTTCTTTGGGTCATCTTACCCTCTTTTCAGATGACCCCTCTCTCACTTAATCCCTAAAACACGAAAAGGATTCACGAAGACACGGAATTATTTTAGTGTTTTCGTATCTCCGTTTCGTGCTTTCGCGTTATACTTTTTCGGCCACCCTTAACTTGGCGCTGCGGGACCTCGGGTTTTTATCCATTTCGTCCCTAGTAGGTGTTATCGGTTTTTTTGTTATAATCTTAAAGATATTTTTTACTTTCTTGTCTATAAATGCCCTTTTTACCAGCCTGTCTTCCAGGGAATGGAAACTTATGATGACCAGCCTGCCTTTAGGATTAAGATTGTTTTCGGCCGTTTGGAGAAATTTAGATAGATTATCCAGTTCGCCGTTTACCGCAATCCGCAATGCCTGGAAAACCCTGGTTGCCGGATGGATATTACCTCCTTTATAGGGAATGGAGGATTGGATAATTCCGACCAGATCTTCAGTCGTTTCTATTGGATGCTTTTGCCGGGAATTTACGATGGCTTTGGCGATTCTTTTTGACCAGCGCTCTTCCCCGTAATCTTGGAAAATCCTGATAAGTTCATCAAGCCTGGCTTTGTTGATGATATCCTTTACCGTGCTTTTTGCCGATTGGTTCATCCTCATATCTAGTGGGGCGGTGCTAAGAAAACTGAACCCGCGCCCGGCCTCGGAAAGCTGGAACGATGAAAAGCCTAAATCAAGTAGAATTCCGTCAACGCCTTTTATGCTGAGATTTTTAAGGATATTTTCCAGATTGGCGAAATTATCGTGGAACAGGTTTGTTTTGTCAGAATCAGGAGCTAAATTGGCTTGGGCTATTCTAAGGGCTGCTTCGTCCAAATCTATCCCAATTAATCTGCCGCCGGGCGTGATTCTTTTCAGTATCTCGGAGCTGTGGCCGCCTAATCCGATTGTTCCATCCACCACGGTTTTGCCGGGAGATAAATCAAGTAACCCGATTGCCTCATCGGGCAATACCGGTTGATGATGGCCATTCATTTCGCTTTACAGCAATCCGGCCGCGCGTGATAAGAACGGGAAATACTTTATTACCTTGCGGCGTTCCAGCATGCGGAATAACGTATAGATGTCTTCGCTTAAATCAACCTGCTGGAATTTATCGGAGACGGCATGAATCCGTTCGAGCTGTTTAAACAAGGTGTACAATTCCGGTTCAATCGCCTTCACCTTTTTTTCTATTTCCTCCGGTGTCATGTCTATGATTTGCTCCATGAATTTTGCCACAGTGTCGAATGCTTCGCCGCTTTGGACTGCCACAGCCTGCTTATCAGTCATAACTGCTCCTTTCTAACTATTAAGATGAACGATAGATAAACTTTTCAAAATCCGTTGAATGTTCCTTGAGCCATCCTGAGAGTTCTTTCCATTTTTCCAGACCCCAGACTTCGATGTGGTTGATTGCACCGGTAATCATGATATCCCTTTTTAAATCGGCCGAAGTTATTAAACGCAAGGGGACAACGATTCTCCACTGGGCATCAACCTTGCAGAATTCCGTATCGCTGGCAAGTTTTCTCATATACCAGCGGACTTCTTCTTTTTCCTGCGCGGCTTTGGCAATCCAGTCGGTATGTTCCTTCCACGCTGCTTCAGGATAAATTGCCAGACAGTTTGATATGGAGTTGTTATGCTCAATCCTATTTACGGAAACATAGACACCGATTTCTGTTTCCCCTTGAGGGAAAAAGTTACGGAATTTAGAAGGGATTACCAATCTTTTCTTCGTATCCAGCGTAAATTGAAACTGCCCGACAAACATATCGTTTCCTCTATATTATTCCCTAGTATTCCACTATATGGGATTTCATGGGATATTCTACCTATTATTATCGGTAAGTCAAGAAATAATACTTTAATTAATAAATTTTATTGATATCTTCGATAATAGCACGCCCTGAAAGCGTCTAAAATAGCCAGTTACAAGGCGTTATCTACCGTAGATTAAGATAAATAAAATTTTCATATATTTTATATTTTTTTGGAACGATATTTTACTAAAATGGCATATCCCACTTTATGGGATAACAGCTCCAAATAAACCCAGAAATAGGACATTTTTGATTGACATTCGTTTTATATCTTTTTACACTCGCTAGTTATGGTTATCATAAAGACAATCAACGGCCTTAAAAAACTAATTCGCGCTTGGAAAAAGAAAGGTGTGAAAATAGGCTTCGTTCCGACCATGGGCGCCTTACATGAGGGCCATATAAGCCTTATCAAAAAGGCGCGTCGGGAATCCGATAGAGTTGTGGTTAGTGTATTTGTTAACCCTACACAGTTTGGGCCCAAGGAGGATTTGAAAAAATATCCGCGTCCGTTCAGGCATGATATCCGTTTATGCCGCCTAAATAAAGTCGACCTTGTTTTTTCTCCTGCGGTAAATCAAATGTATTCTGGATTTGGTCCTGTTCCTAAAACATATATTGATATGGAAAAACTACCGGATAAACTTTGCGGGCGTTCACGACCGGGGCACTTCCGCGGGGTGATGACAGTGGTGGCCAAGCTGTTTAACCTGGTTGAGCCGGATACCGCGTATTTCGGGCTGAAAGATTACCAGCAGTCGTTAATTATAAGTAAGATGGTTAGTGACCTCAATATTAATACGGTTATTAAAACGCTTCCAACGTTCCGCGAAAAAGACGGACTGGCAATGAGCTCGCGCAATAAATATCTTACCGCCAGTCTGCGCGCCAAAGCTGCCTGTCTTTATCAGGCGCTTGGCATGGCAAAAAAACTTATCGCAAGCGGAGAATATTCATCATCCAAGATAATCAAAGAAATGGCGCGATTTATGAAAAAGATCAATAAGGCCCGCATTGATTATATCGCTATCGTTGATCGTGATACGCTGGAAGATTTGCCGAAGGTTAAAAAAGGCAAGACCCTGATTGCGTTGGCGGTTTTTCTTGATAAAACACGTTTGATAGATAATACACTTGTATGAAAAAACTCCTGATTAATTCCCCTGCAAAGGTAAATCTTTTCCTGGAAGTGATTGGCAAGCGTCCCGATGGTTATCACGAACTGGAAACAGTAATGCAGGAAATATCGCTTTGTGACAGGCTTCAGCTCCGACAGATAAATAGAGGGGTGCGCATAAAAACGGATTATCCTGGATTGCCTATCGGTTCTTCCAATCTTGTGTATAAAGCCGCCATACTCCTGCAAAAACGGTATGATATTAAAAAAGGCGTGGAAATAACCATATCCAAAAAGATTCCTGTTGGTGGGGGATTGGGTGGGGGGAGTTCCAATGCCGCTTATACCCTTAAGGGATTGAATAAATTATGGAACCTCGGTCTTTCTCAGCTTGAATTGGCCATTCTTGCGCGGGAAATCGGTTCCGACGTCCCGTTTTTCATATACGGCAAAACCGCGCTCTGCAAAGGACGCGGTGAAATCGTGTTCCCTCTCCAAAATCCTTCCCAATTCCGCTACCTCATCGTTTATCCGGGGGTTTCCGTCCCTACCAAAAAAATATACCAAAATTTAATTTTCCGCTTGACAAAACGAAAATTATTTTGTAAACTATTGGCGTCAAACCAACCGGTATATGGCCAAGGCATGAATATGTTTAACCGGCTGGAAGAAACGACCTTGGCGTTATATCCTGTTTTAAGGGGCGTGAAAAGGGAAATGATGAGTTGCGGAATTGAAAAAGCTATGCTCTGTGGAAGCGGCAGTTGTTTTTTGGGAATTGTTTATACTGCAAAGGAGGTGAGAAAAGCACTTAAACGATTTTCCGAAAACAAGATACTCAGCCGTGCGACTGTTTTCCATGCCCGGAGCATCTTGTGAGATACATTTATTAAGGGAGGGGAGTATGGAAATTTCTGAAGTGAATATCAGGCTTTTGGATAGCCGCAACGATAAGCTACGCGCTTTTTGCAGCATTACCATTGATAATGCTTTTGTAGTTCGCGACCTTAAAGTAATTGACGGTGCAAAAGGGATCTTTGTTGCCATGCCTAGCCGCAAGATAACCTGCCGGTGTATAAAATGCCGCACTAAAAACTTCGTAAAGTCTAACTTTTGTAATGAATGCGGCACGAAAATGGTTCATGCAATCGTTCCGGACAAAACCGGCCGCCCTAAAATCTATGCCGATATTGCACACCCGATTAATAGCCAGTGCCGTAATATGATACAGGATAAGGTTCTTGCTGCTTTCCATGCTGAGAAGCAAAACTCCAAAAAAGAAGGATATAAGCCACCGGTTGGCGCGGTGTCGCATGATGATATCGAAGATTAGGCGGGAATAACTTGTTGTTCAACTTTCTTGCTCCGTTTAAATTAAGGAGAGCTGATTCATACGGCGTTCCTGCCAAAGGCATATGACCTCCGGGATAATAGGGTCGTTCGGCAGTCGCAAATCTTTCAAACCACAAATAACCGCTTTATAGTTCGTCTTTACACTCTCTATTATTCTTGCCAAAATTACGGTTCATCTGTAAAATCCTTAGCACAAATGAAAATGGTTCTTTATAAGTCAGCAAAGCCTTATACACGTTGGTGGTGGTTTGCCGGAGAGATTAAAAAAGATGATATTGCCTTTCAGTTGGATTGGGTAAAGGAAAATAATTTCGGCGGGGTTGAAATTGCCTGGCTTTATCCGTTGAAGAAATCACCGCATACCCCGAAATGGCTGAGTTCGGAATGGGACAAAGTGGTTGCTTTTGCCAAGAAATACGCTACTTCAATCGGACTAGGATGCGATTTCACTTTCGGCTCACTCTGGCCGTTTGGCGGAACGATTGTTCCCAAAAAAGATGCTTCAAGGAACTTTTACGGAATATCATGCCAGAAGATTGACCGTGCCTGGGAAATGCATTTTAATAAGCAAGGTTATGTTCTTAATCATCTTAACCGTTTTGCCCTTGTGCGATATTCAAAGAAAATGGGTAAAGCGCTTGCCCCAGCACTGAAAATCGCCCCTGCTGCCTTGTTCTGCGATTCCTGGGAAGTGGATACCGAGAAGTTGTGGACACTTGATCTTGATAAGTCATTCCTTGAAAAATACGGTTACTCGGTTAATAAATACATGCAGGAAATAGACAGGTATCCCGATGTCCGTTACGACTACCGTAAGCTCATTGCCGAATATATTCTGGATGAATTTTATAAGCCTTATACGGAAATATGCCATAAGTTAGGTGCTTTTTCCAGGGTGCAATGCCACGGCTCACCGACCGACCTTTTGGCAAGTTATTCTTACGCGGATATACCAGAATCTGAAGCGATACTCTTTGACCCGGAATTTTCCGTTATCACTGCTTCAGCCGCCTTACTTTCAGGCAGGAATATCGTTTCTACCGAAGCATTTACCTGCATCTACGGATGGATTCCGTATCCCGGTCCCGGACAATTCCAGAAGAAAGAGCAAACTGCTGATATGAAACTTATGGCAGATGCGCTTTTTGCCAACGGTGTTAATCAGGTAATCTGGCATGGCATGCCGTATAATCCGCAAAACTCCGATAACCGCTTCTATGCATCTGTTCACGTCGGGCCGGATAGTTCCTTCGCTGACGAAATTACCGCTTTCAATAAATATATGCAAAAGGTTTCTTCCATCATGAGATTAGGCCGGGTGTATTCGGATGTCGCGGTATATCTTCCGATTGAAGATACCTGGATGGCGAATACTCTTCCCAGGAAACTACAAAAACCCAGCGCAAAGTATCACTGGGAAATGCACTATACCAGAACTCCTCCTGAACTAAAAGGCCATCATCCATTATGGATATCATCATATTTCCTTAAAAACGCTAAATATAAAAAAGGTTTGCTTAGGTGTGGTAAGGCGGAATTTACCTCTTTATATATAAATTCAAAATGGCTGGATATGGATGGGTTAAAACATATACTCCGCCTGGCAAAAGAGGGTTTGCCTGTATGCCTCACGCAAATACCCAGACAGCCGGGCAGGATAAAAAGTCCTGATTATAAAACCATGTTAAAGGAATTGGTCTCACTCAAAAATGTCTCAAGCAGTTTCAATAAAATAGCGGTAAGGGCAGCATTGGTTATCGGGAAAAACCTGCCTGATTTCTGGTGCCGTGAAAAAGGGAATGGAAAGTATATCTTCTTTGCACATCCTAAGGCGCAGAACCTGACATATCCCTTAAAATACGGTTATTCATTTACCAAAGGCGTTATTAGAAAGTCTATTAGGATATGGGTAAAAGGAGTCTATAAGAAAATAACGCTTGTATTCAAACCGTATCAGTCAATTATTCTCAAAATAGACGCAAGCGGCAGAATAAAACCAATCAAGGTCGATTTCATTCCTAAAACACCGGTGGTTTCGTAACAGGCGGTCATTTAAAGTATTTGCGCTTAAAGTAAAAAGCGACGTTAACCAGCCCTATCATTACAGGTACCTCAATCAACGGTCCGATTACCGCGGCAAAGGCCTCCTTGGATTGTATGGTAAAAACCGCCACGGCTACGGCAATGGCTAATTCAAAGTTGTTGCTTGCTGCCGTAAACGATAGGGTGGTGCTTTGTTCATACGTTGCCCCGATTTTCTTGCTGAGGAAGAAAGAAACAATGAACATCACCACAAAATAAATTAATAGCGGAATGGCAATCCTGACCACATCCATCGGTATTTTGACGATGTATTCGCCTTTTAGCGAGAACATTACTATAATGGTAAAGAGAAGCGCAATTAAAGTAATCGGACTGATAACCGGGATAAAAGATTTCTCGTACCATTCCTTGTTCTTTAGTTTTATCAAAGTGAATCTGGTGACCATCCCGGCTATAAACGGGATTCCCAAATAGATAAAGACACTCTTTGCAATCTGCCCGATGGTAATCTGGACGGCGGCGCCCTCAAGCCCGAACCAGGTGGGCAGAACCGTGATAAATACCCAGGCATAGACCGAGAAAAATAACACCTGGAAAATAGAGTTGAAAGCCACCAGTCCTGCGGCATATTCACAATCGCCTTTGGCCAGGTCGTTCCAGACAATGACCATGGCAATGCAACGTGCCAGTCCGATAAGTATCAATCCGCGCATATAAGCCGGTTCGTTATGGAGGAATATTATGGCAAGCGCGAACATCAGTGCCGGCCCGATTACCCAGTTCTGGATGAGCGACAGAATTAATACTTTGATATTCCGGAAGACATCGCCGAGTTCTTCGTATTTCACCTTGGCAAGCGGCGGGTACATCATGAGTATGAGTCCAATGGCAATCGGAATGTTTGTAGTGCCGGACTGGAATTTATCCCAGAAACCTACGATTGAAGGCACAAAATATCCGAGCCCAACTCCGATGCCCATGGCCAGGAATATCCACAAGGTCAGAAAACGGTCGATAAACGATAATTTCTTGTCTTCACACTTGTTCATAGCTCTTTACCTTTCGATTAATTGACTGATAATCTTATTTTTTATTTCATCCCGGACTTTTCTGAATATGGTTAGAATTTCTTCTTCAGTGCCTTTAGCATCTGCCGGATCAGGCATACCCCAATGCAGTTTTATCGCCTTTCCCGGAAAGAAAGGGCAGGTTTGCCTGGCATTATCGCAGAGAGTTATGACGTAATCAAAGGACTTGTTAATAAATTGCGATACATCTTTTGAATATTGGTTAGAAATATCAATCCTGATTTCAGCCATTGCTTTTATTGCAAATGGGTTAATTGGAGACGGTTTTATTCCGGCGCTCGTGACCTCAAACTTATCGCCTGCCATATGCCGTAATAATCCTTCTGCCATCTGGCTTCGTGCGGAGTTGCCGGTGCAAAGGAATAAAGCTCGTTTCTTCATATTACGCAGTCCAGATAAAATAAAGGCCGACAACAATAATTAAAACAGCCGCTATTTTCTTTATAATATCAACGGCCGTTTGAGCCCCTTTAGATTCAAGCAATCCGCGCGCCGCTCCGATTGAAGTCCCTACTACCACGATTAAAGCGCAATGCCCTAATCCATAGCATAACATCAGTGTTCCGCCAAATAGATTACCCTTTAAAGGAATAAACGAGATAATTAACAAAAGAGCTGGCCCGGTGCATGGAAGGGATATGAAACCGAACAGTACCCCGAACAAAAGTGCGCCAATTGCGCCGGTATATTTGGGTAATTTATCTTGCGATATCGGCAGGCGAATCTGGAAAACTTCAAGAAAATGGAGTCCCAGGAGTATGCAGATTGCCGCAATAACATAATTCATCCAAGCTCCTCTGAAGAACGGTGCTATCGATGCCATGATTGTGAAAAGCAATGCTAATTGGATGGCAAAACCGAGCACCAAAAGAAGTGAATACAGGAATGCCTTCTTTGTTGTTATCCCATTCTTTACCCCACCGATAAATCCCATGATAAGAGGAACCATTATTAGGACGCAAGGGTTCATTGCGGTGAGCAACCCCCCAAAAAAGGCTCCAAAGAAAGCCAGCCATCCGCCGGACTGAATCAGCTGGTTAAAAAAATCAACTACCGTTTCCATTATGGTTATTTCCTTTCTGCGGCAGATACGTCAATATTCATCTTTTTAAACTGTTCCAGTATTTCCTCGCGGGAGAAAAAACCTTCGTGACGAAATACTTCTTTGCCGCCTGCGTCGTAAAACACCTGGGTCGGGATTAGCCTGATTCCATATGACCGGCTGGTGTCAGGGTTTTCGTTTACGTCAATAAACTCAACGCTTACTCTGTCCTTAAAATCGTCTTTTAGTTGTTCTAGTATCGGAGCCATTTTTTTGCAGGGAATACATTTAACCGAGCCTAAATCCACGAGCCTCGGCAGCGCTTTCGCCGGTTCGCTGATTACCGGCTCTTTGGTTTCAGCCGGACCGGGTGTCTGCGCGTTTCCCGATGCGTGGTTATCCTTCTCCGATTTTATGTAAACCATAGTTCCAATGGCCAAAGCGAGGATTACTATTATCCCTATCTTAATTCCTTTACTCATAAAAGGTCCTTTCTATTTACAGCCTTCTACATAAATGCTTGTTACATAATTATGGATTGATTTGCCTTTGGGTAAATTATCCTTAAGTGATTTACAAAATGGGTCATTGGTATCATCACTCACAAATGTATATTTCTTGGGGGTAATTTTTACTCTTCTAAACCCGGCTGATTCCATTATTGCTTTATATTCACCAACCAGGATTGCTCCGCTGATACAGCCGACATACGCTTTGATATTCTTTGCGATACTCGCCGGTAATTCTTTTAATAAAGCCATATCGGAAATGGCTACTTTTCCGCCCGGTTTTAATGTTCGGTGGATTTCCTTGAATACCTTTTCCTTGTCCGGCGACAGGTTAATCACGCAGTTGCTGATAACCACATCAATTGAACCGTTTTCCACAGGAAGGTTTTCAATCTCTCCCAATTTGAATTCTACGTTGGTGATTCCGGCCTTCCGTGCGTTCCCTCGCGCCTTTTCTATCATTTCCGGCGTCATATCCACGCCGATTACCTTTCCTTTTGCGCCGACTTTGTTGGCGGCGATAAAACAATCGATTCCCGCGCCCGAGCCGAGGTCTAGCACGGTTTCGCCTCTTTTAAGATTAGCCAATGCAGTCGGATTTCCGCAACCCAGCCCCAGATTGGCATCGTTTGGGATGGCGCTTAAGTCCTTTTTGGAATAACCTATGGCAGAGGCAATGCCTTGTGTATCCCCGCAACAGGAACTTCCGCTCCCGCATCCGCACCCGCTATTCGCTTGGGCAATCTTACCGTAGGCTTTTTTGACTGTCTTTTTAATGTCTTTCTTATGCATAAATCTCCTTTACTTTTGAAGGTTAGAGTTTATCAGGCTTTTTATGTCATCTTTATTCGGGACTTTTCCCGCTACTTTGACTTTGCCGTCTATGACTAGCGCCGGAGTCATCATCACCCCGTAATTCATAATCTCATTTATTTTCTCCACCTTGACAAGCTCCGCCTGAACCCCTGACTCCTTAATCGCCTCGCTGGTTAATTCATACAGTTTCTTGCACTTGGGGCACCCGGTTCCCAATATTTCTATCTTCATCTTAAATCTCCTTCCTTTTAAGTTTAACTAAACATCCGAAAACGGTGCAGGCACACTGTACCCGCAAGATTTTAAGAGCCTGATAAGCTCATTGCGTTTTTCATTATATTTGCCTGAGAATAAATCAGTGCAGACCATAATATTCTTTTCATCATTTGCCAGTTTCACCGCAAAAGCCATGCAGGCCGGTTCGCCGCATTTCCGGCAATTCGTCGCAGGCAGCAATTTATATATATCAAGGGGTAATAACCTTTTTCTGCGTTCATAATTCGGCGTAATCGTATCCCGCTTGTTATAACAATCATTGACTATCGTTTTAAACCATTCGATTAATTCCTGCGCGTCTTTAAGGTCGATTACCTTGCCGGCGGCTAATTGCCTTGGTTGTATCCCGATTAATCGGACGTCTTTTTTCATCGTGATGCTCGGGCCGTCCTTATTATAAATTGCATCGTCAATGACCGCATTAAGATAAGGCATAATCTCCGAGATATTAATATCCAGCTCCGCGATAAACCTGATTCGCTCCGGCATCGCGATGCAGGGCATCGTCTTAATTATCGTTACGTTGTTTAAATAAGGCATTAGAACCACGCTCCATAAATCATCCCGCTGATTGTTGCCATAACTACCACCAGCGAAACATATGTTAACATTTTCTTGGTTCCGATAATCTGCCTGATAACTACCATGCTGGGCAATGACAGTGCCGGACCGGCAAGCAAAAGCGCCAGGGCAGGCCCTTTTCCCATTCCGGAGCCTATCAGTCCCTGCAGAATCGGCACTTCGGTCAGGGTGGCAAAATACATTAATGCTCCGGCAACAGACGCAAAGAAATTAGCAAACAGGCTGTTTCCTCCGACCAGTGTTTCTATCCATTTGTTTGGAATCAGGGATTCATGGCCCGGCCTGCCTAAAAGGAAGCCTGCCACGAAGACCCCCGCAAAGAGCAGAGGGAATATCTGTTTGGCGAATCCCCAGCTGGAATCCACCCACGAAACCAATTCATTCTTTTTAAACCATTTCTTCAGCATTATTGCTAAAATTAAGAGCAGCCCGGCGCTGATAATCCACTTAGCTTTATAAATTGCCTGCCAGGCGTGCATCGTTTCATCTTTTCCCCAGTTGGCAAAGACCAGAATTCCGCACATCACCGCGAAATATAATGTATTCATTCCCAAAGTTCGTGAGCCTTTTTCCTCTTCAGGCACGACTAAATCGGCGGCGGATTGCTTGTTTAGCTCTTCCTTGCGGAATATGAGATGCATTAATAATCCTATGACTACGGCAAAAACTATCGCGCCGACCGCCCGGGCAATCCCCATTTCCAATCCGAGGACGCGTGCGGTGAGTATGATAGCCAGGACATTGATTGCTGGCCCTGAATAAAGGAATGCCGTGGCCGGGCCGATGCCGGCGCCGCATTTGCAGATTCCGGCAAAGATGGGAAGAACCGTGCACGAGCAGACCGCTAAGACACTTCCGGAGACAGAAGCAACCGAATATGCCAGCCATTTATTCGCTTTGGCGCCGAAATATTTCATCACGGCGCCTTGGCTCACGAAATTCGAAATCGCTCCCGCAATGAAAAAAGCCGGAACCAAACATAACATCACATGCTGGCGGGCATAATCCTGGAGCATATAAAATGATTCCATCAGGGCGTTTTGGATACTTAAGCGTTCAAACGGGATAAAATAAGCCAGAAGGAACACCCCGATTATCAGGAATAGCTTCGTCCGTTCTTTCATTATTCATTTTCTCCTTTACAGCATTTTAATCTCAGGCATAAAAGCCCCCGGTTTTTCAAGCCTGCCAGGCGTTGGTATTCCGTTTTGAAAGAGGGGGGTTTGCCCAGCGTCTTTTTAAAGAATGATGCCGTCTCTTTTAAATAACCGTTTAATGCCTTGCGGCGTATCCCGTAGACAATCCATTTCCCTTCACGCCGCGAATCAATGAGATTATGGTTTTTCAAAATTGCCAGGTGCTGGGAAACGCAGGATTGGTTAATCTTTAAAATATCCATTAGCTCGCACACGCACATGGATTGGGTGGAAAGCAGTTTGATAATTTTGACTCTGGTCGGGTCTGAAACGAGCTTGCCGAAATCAATCAGCGCTTTCATTGTTAATTCCTTTCGAATGGATTAACATATTCGTTTATACGAATATGTTATCATAGCGGGAATGAAATGTCAAGAAAACTTAGTAACCGTGCTCTTAAAGGCGAATCGCACGAATTTTAGAAGGAGTGTGTTTTGCGGTTATTATTTTGCTTGGCTAATCCCGCTCCTATCTCCCCGGCGTAATACCGGGGAGATAGGTGGTATCGGATTGGCGTATTATTTCTTGCGCTTGGGAGTAGGCTTGTGTTTTGGCGCAGGCGTCTTATTCTTGCCCTTGAAGAAATTATCGTTCCAGCCGTGGTTGTTATCCCATGCGTTTTCCTTGCGGTCGCGGACGTTTTCTTTCCTGTCGCGGACGTCCTCGCGTTTGTCACGGCGGTCTTCAGCCCGGTCGAACTTGTCTTCTAACTTGTCTTTTTTGCCGCCGTCGTGTTTGCTGTCCCAGATATCCTCACGCTTGTCGCGGACGTCTTCGTGCCTGTCGCGGACGTTTTCATTCCGGTCACGGACATTCTCGCGCCGGTCCCAGGTATCCTCACACCGGTCTAACCTCAACCAGTGCTTTTCCATGTTTCCCCCCACCACAGGGTGGTTTTCCAGCCACTTTTTATCCTGCCTGATTTCATGCAACGTTTTGGAGTGCTCCTTTACCCAGTAGGGGTGTGCGGCAAGGGTGTTTAGTTCGTCCGGGTGGTTTTTAATCCATTCGGGTTTTTCCGGGTCGTAATCAGGAAAACGTTTCTTGATATCTTCGACGACTTTCTTTTCTATTTCCCGGTGATGCTCCCGTTCCCACTGTTTTTCGGTTTTGCATTCTTCTAAGCTTAAAATGCCGTCGTTGTTGGCATCGGCGTGCTGGAATCTTTTGCCGTCTTTATAATATTCGAAATCTTTCCGGGCGGCTTTGATTTCATCCATATCGAGTATTCCGTCGTCATTGGCATCGGCGTTATCAAACCGTTCCTGGTCGTAGACTTCCTCGTAAATTTCATCCCGGTTGGCTTTGCGTTTTTCCCAGATTTTTTCCGCGACTTCCGAAATATCGGTGCATTCGCCGCTTTTCTCGCGTTCCTCGCGCCACCTGTCAAGCAGTTCTTCCTGTTTTTCCTGCAATGCGTTGCGTTCGGATTCATCCAGCGTGCCGTCGTTATTGGTATCACCGTGTTTCAGCATGAACCGTTTCTGGGCAGTCCGGAATGCGGTGAAGCGCCTGAGTGTTTCTTTGAATGCGGCGGGGTCCTTTTCCTTGAGCTGCATCAGTTTTTCTTTAAACTTTGCCTTAAACTGTTCCGGGTCGCTGTCGCGCAGGGAAATTAACTCATCCTTGTCATCATTACCCTGTCCGCTGTTGCCGTCACCGATTTGATCAGCTTTGCCGCTGTTCGGGTCGTCTTTGTTGTCGCCTTCGGCATTAACAACAAGGCTTATGCCGAAAATGAGCACGGCAACCGTTGCCGCGGCTAACAGCCATTTTGCCTTTTCCATAGCATTCTCCTTTCTTTAAATATGTTGTATTTGTCTTAAATATATAACACTATACGGCAGGGAAAGTTTCGCAGAAATATTATTATCTTAAAGTAAATAATTCTTGTCACCGGCCGAAAGCCAATATAAAATCAGGGTGTAATGGCATAACACGTGCCCCTGCTGATAAGAGGGGTTTTAAGGATGTTTAGTTTTATATGAAACCGGTATTATATACATTAATCATTGCCTCTATCGCGATTGTTGCGGCATGGGCGGTATGGTTCGGCTCTAAGCCGGCTCCCGAAGCCGCGCCCACTCAAGAGAGAGAAGGAGTAAAAGATATGCCTTATAATGCACTCACCCCTGAAGAGGAAAATGTCATTCTCCGCCGCGGGACCGAACCGCCTTTCAGCGGCAAATACGATGATTTCTTTGAAGAGGGTCTCTATATCTGCCGCCGCTGCAACGCGCCTTTATACCGTTCGCAGGATAAATTCAAATCAGGATGCGGCTGGCCTTCCTTTGACGACGAAATTCCGGGCGCGGTAAAAAGGACTGTTGACCCGGACGGCGCGCGCGTGGAAATCACCTGCTCCCGTTGCGGCGCGCATTTGGGGCATGTCTTCACAGGGGAAGGCATGACGCCCAAGGATACCCGCCACTGCGTCAATTCCATTTCCATGGTCTTCGTGCCGAAGGAAAATCTTAAGAGGGCGATTTTCGCCTCAGGCTGTTTTTGGGGGACGCAATATTATCTCGAGCGGGCTTCCGGAGTCATCACTACGACCGTCGGATATGCCGGCGGAACTAAGGAAAACCCCACTTATGAAGAAGTCTCCAGCGGCAAGACCGGCCATGCTGAATCGGTCGAGGTGGTTTTTGATAACCGCAAGATAACCTATGAAGAACTGGCAAAACTATTCTTTGAGACGCACGACCCAACACAAGTGAACCGGCAGGGGCCGGATATCGGGACGCAATACCGTTCGGCGATATTTTACCTGGATGAGGAGCAGAAAAAGACGGCGGAAAAACTCGTCAAGATTCTGGAGTCTAAAGGCTATAAAGTAGCGACCGAGGTTACGCCGGCCGGAAAGTTTTGGCATGCGGAGGATTATCACCAGGAGTATTATGATAAAAATTCCGGAACCCCTTATTGCCATGTATATACCAAAAGGTTTTAAGGAGTGGTGTGCATAATAATCTGTCGCAGCTCTAGTCGTAAAAAGATTGAATAAGGAAAGGGAAAAGAGTAAAATCCTAACTGATTAACTCATGGACTATTGAACTAGTGAGCTACTGAACATATAAGAAAGGAGCATCTATGGATAGGAATATGGCATTGGAATTTGTCCGGGTAACCGAAGCGGCTGCATTGGGGGCTTCCAAGTGGATGGGGTTAGGCAATGACAAGTCTGCCGACCAGGCCGCCGTGGATTTCATGCGCAAGGCATTTTCTTCAATCAGGTTTGAAGGAACCGTGGTCATCGGGGAAGGCGAACGTGACGAGGCGCCGATGCTTTATATCGGGGAGAAAATCGGCAAGGGCGGCGACCCCAAGCTTGATATCGCGATTGACCCATTGGAAGGGACGACGCTCACCGCCCAGGGGCGGCCTAATGCGATATCGGTCGTGGCGGCGGCGCCGCGCGGCCATTTCCTGAATGCCCCTGATACCTATATGAAAAAGATTGCCGTCGGCCCCTGCGCCGCCGGAGTAATAGATATCAACGCGCCGGTAAAAGACAATGTCCGGGCGGTTGCCAAAAAACTGGGGCGCCCGGTGGAAGCGGTAACGGTAGTTGTTCTGGACCGCCCGCGCCATGCGGATATCATCAAGGAGGTGCGCGAATTGGGAGCCAGGATTTATTTAATCCAGGATGGCGACGTGGCCGCGGCAGTGGCGACCGCTTTTGCCGAAGAATCAGAGGTGGATATGTTATTGGGCATCGGCGGGGCGCCCGAAGGGGTATTGGCAGCGGCGGCATTGCAATGCCTGGGCGGCGATATGCAGGGACAGCTTAAACCACGCAACGAGGACGAGGTGCGCCGCGCCAAGGAGATGGGCATAAAAAACATAGATAAGGTCTTTACCATGGATGAACTGGCCAAGCCTGAAGATATCATGTTTGCGGCGACCGGCGTGACCAACGGGACGTTTTTGAAAGGCGTCCGGTTTATTACCGGAGGTGCGATTACCCATTCGGTGGTGATGCGCTCCAAGACCGGGACGGTCCGTT
This sequence comes from Planctomycetota bacterium, assembly GCA_016207825.1. NCBI lineage: Bacteria > Pseudomonadati > Planctomycetota > Planctomycetota bacterium. Next base: position 199,001 of record JACQZI010000008.1, read on the forward strand.
ATATAAAGGCTTACCACAAATTCGCTAAAAAACCGTTATATTAAAGATACGGCGTCTGGTTCAGGGGATACCATATTGAATTGGAATGAGGCAGATTCATCCCGCTTTAGGGGTTTTGTGCCACTCTAAGAGAACCGGGTATTGCAAGATATATTATGGTATCAGAAAAATCGCGCCAATATAACATCACCATTGCCGACATATTAAACGATGAAATACCTCCCGGCATCAAGTTGATGACCTGTTACATATATAATATTAAAGAAAACGGTGGTAATTACGAGCCGGTTCTTGCCAGCAAAGAAACGCAAAAATATGCCGTTGAAGGGAATAATCTTGTTTGTTGCCATTATGATGAGACAGGGGAAATGGTATCTAAAGATGTATTAATAGGCAACGAAGAAGCTAAAACCATCGAGAAACATACTTTCTCCATGCCCGGCGGCGCCTTGTTTTCAAAACATATTTTCAAATACGACAATCACGGCAACTTGGTAAAAGATATTAATTATCTCAACGATGGTGTGCATGTCAATACCGCCCAATATTCCTACGATGACGAAGGAAGATTAACCCAAAGGCAAGCCTGTGATGCCGACGGTATTTCCCAGCAAATCATAAGAATATATGATGCATCCGGCCTTTTAACCGGAGAAGACTATTACGAGGATGATGTTCTGCAGGAAAAAAAGCTCCTTAAATACGACATAAACAACAAAACCGTTGAGACAGTTACATATGAAAATGGACGGGAAAACTGGTCGGAAAGGCATGTCTCCCTTTATGATTCCAATGATAAGGAAATTGAAAAATTATGTTATAATGCTTCGGATGGCTTGTATTTGAAGACTACTTATAAATATGATGTGTTCGGGAACCTTACGGAAGAAATCAATTACACCATAATCAATGAATCCGGGATAACCAAGGAAGTTCCTTTCCATAAATATGTCAACGAATACGAATACCTTGAAAAAGAATAAGAGGTGGGCGTGAAAGGGCGGTGACTATCACCGATTATGTCGGAATCCCGCTATAAACGGGGTAAGCTTGTCACCTGAGGCGACCCTGAATCTTAACCACAGACCCATCCTCTGGCGTGACAAATCAAATTAAATAGAGAATTAGTTCTCAATATATTAGAGATGATACCGCGATATATTCGATTTGTCAGGATTGGAAAAGTGAATTATGAGGGAAATCAAGCAGTTAGAGCAATGAATTATCAGGGGGGCTACCCCTACACCCTTGTACCAGTATTACTACACATAGCTAGCCTTACCCCTACACCTTGATAGCCTTGCCACTACACCTTGATAGCCTTACCCCTGCACCTTGATAACCTTACCCCTGCACCTCGATAGCCTTAGGGCTATACCCCTTAACCAATAGGGCCTCATACCGGTAGCCATACTCCTACACTTAGCTAGCCATATCCCTACACCTTGATAGCCATACTCCTACACCTTGATAACCTTACCACTACACCTCGATAGCCTTACCTCTGCACCTTGATAGCCTTACCTATACACCCCTGTCAAAAAATAAAAAGTGGAAATTTCAAACGGGTTTGAGGATAGATTTAGGATAATATTTCATCGGTGCAAAGCCTTCCGACCGAAGCGTCGGGACAGAGACGCACCCGCCTGCCGGCGAGGCAGGGAGGGATGGAGTTAGGAGGGTAATTCTTCACCGCCGAGACGCGAAGGACGCAGAGATTTGGTTTTAGGAAACGACTTGCTTGTAGTGAGGAACGAACTGTAGTGAGGTTTGTGATGAGGAACGAATCTAAACGAATTTGGGATTTGGAAACAGCTACTTCTATCCGATTTAAAATTGTTCTTTCTTATAATTAATATTTTTATTGTAAAGCTGAAACTATATTAATCGTAAAGCATTCCAAGCCTCAAGGGCTGTTTTAAACCTATATTCATTATGACGTCTTAGTAAAACAGAAATAAAATTGCCTAAAGGAGTCCCCGTTTTTTCAGCCTCAATTCTAGGAGCACCATCAATAATCATTTTATTTATTTGCTCGGGATTCATTGTTTCTTTAAGTGGTAAATCTCCCGTTAGTGAATATAATAAAACAAGTCCTAAGTGATATAAATCTGATTGTTCATTTGAATAGCCATATTGAGAAAGTAAAAGCTCCGGGGGAATAAAACATGGATGAGCTATTTGCGTTCTAGCAATTTGTGGAGACCATGGATCCGTAAATTCTTTGCTAATACCAAAGTCTGATATCTTAAAAATTGCTCCTCGTGATTTAGTTCCTTCAAACACAAGAGTATTGTATATAGTAATATCTCTATGTAATACCTTTTCCTTATGGATAAAATAGATGGCAAAAAGCAATTGCCTTGCGATTTCTCTTACTGTCACTTCATTAGCTTTTCCGCCAACAATTCTAATCCAATCGCATAAATTACCCCAAGCGCGTTCTAGTACGATATAAAAAAGATTATCACAAATAAAAGCGTCATATATTGTCACTACATTAGAGTGACGTAATTTGATAAACAATTTGGTTTCTTGTGCCCATTGAAGATGTACTTCTTCGAATTTCCGATTGGCTGGTTTAAACACCTTTAAAACCACGGAATTTCCAAATAGATCAGCACCCTCAAATACTAAGGCATAGCCACCTGAGTTAATAGGTTGTCCAATAGTATAAATCATGCCAGAACTGGTTGTGATTGTATTGCCTGGCGTTGGCCAAATAACTTTTTTTGTTTCGGTCATAAGTTACTTTCTTGTAATTTTGGGGGATACCTTCCTTGTATCCGTATAATCCGTCCAATTTGCGGTTAATTATATCTTGTTCCCGGTACTTGTCAAGAGATTAATCCGGAGAGGCAGGGCAGTGGCGGGAAGTGAAACGGTGCAGGGGCACATAAGGAGATGCCCTTCTTTCACCCGCATATAATTTTCTTGTGGTGTAGGGCTTAATCCTAACCACTGAAAATCACATTAAAGTTATCATGTAATGATTTTCTTGATTAGTTTTTATGGATTTGATAGTCTTTACCTTTAACTTTGAACCTTTAAACTTTTAAACTCTTAAACAACGATGTTTGACATGGGTAGGTAGCTCAGCGGTAGAGCAGTGGACTGAAAATCCACGTGTCGGCGGTTCGATCCCGCCCCTGCCCAAATTTGCTTAAAGATTACACCGCAAAGACGCAAAGATTATTAGGATTTTTACTCTGTGTGCTCTGTGGTGAAATTAAAGAAATCATAAATGTCTTCCATATCAGACGTTAAGATAAAAGAACTGGAATCGCGCGCCAAGGTCATCCGGCGCCATATCATCAATATGCTTTTCAAATCCGGCTCGGGACATCCGGGCGGCTCGCTTTCCGCGGTAGAGATAATGCTCAGCCTCTATTTCCATAAGATGAAGCATAATCCCAAAGAGCCTTCCTGGCCGGAACGCGACCGGTTCCTTATGTCCAAAGGCCATGGCGCTCCGGTTTGGTACGCGACACTTGCCGAAGCCGGTTATTTCCCGGTAAGCGAATTGGATTCTTTGCGCAAGCTCGGCAATATCCTTCAGGGGCATCCGGATATGAAGCGCACTCCCGGCGTGGAATGTTCCAGCGGCTCGCTGGGGCAGGGCTTATCAATCGCTTCCGGTTTTGCCATGGCCGGCAAGATGGACCTGTCTGCCGTAGCACAGGCAGGTAAGAAATCTTACAAGGTTTACGCGCTGGTCGGCGACGGCGAGGTGCAGGAAGGCCAGATATGGGAAGCGGCCATGTCTTCGGCTCATTATAAACTTGATAATCTTTGCGCCATCCAGGATTATAACGGTCTCCAGATAGACGGCGCCATCAAGGATGTGATGTCTCCTCTGCCACTGGCGGATAAATGGCTCGCTTTCGGATGGAACGTGCTGGAAATTGACGGCCATAATTTCCGGGAAATCATTGATGCCCTGGATAAAGCCGATACCGTAAAAGGAAAGCCGACAATTATCATTGCCCGGACCGTCAAGGGCAAGGGAGTTTCCTTCATGGAAAATAAATCCGAATGGCATGGCAAAACCCCGAGCAAAGAGCAGACGGAAAAAGCCCTGCAGGAACTTCAATAAACATATTCCCCCTTTGCTAAAGAGGGGATAATCTTCAATGATACAAGCGGTCATATTTGATTTCGACGGGACAATCACCAAGCCCTATCTTAACTTCCGTAATATAAAAAAAGATTTAGGCATGCCGGAGGATGAGATATATCTCCTTGAAAAGATGTATGAACTGCCTGAGCCGGAGAAAACGCGGGCATTCGGGATACTGGCAAGGCATGAGGCGGAAGCGGTTGCCAATTCGGAATTGAATGAGGGTGTCCATGAATTGCTGGATTTCCTTGCCAAGCGCAATATCAAGGCGGCTCTCTTGACCAGGAATTCAGCCAAGTCAATGAAAGAATCCTGCCAAAAGCACGGCATTTGTTTCGATTTGATTGTTACGCGGGAAGATGCCTCTGCCAAGCCAAAGCCGGACGGCATACTCCTGGCAAGCCGTAAGATGAAAATAGGGCTGGATAAAATAATCATGGTGGGGGACTACCTTTTTGATATCATGGCTGGCAAGAATGCCGGGGTTAAGACGGTCTTGATAACCAACGGGCATAAATATGACTGGGAAGTGAAGAGCGATTTTACCATAAAGAGTTTAATCGAGTTGAAAGATTTAATAGAAACGGGTTTAATATGAAACTGCTTTTGCATATCTGTTGCGTGGTGTGCGCCTGCGCCCTGGCGGATAAATTCAGGAAAGAGGGGACAGAGGTCACCGGATATTTTTATAATCCGAACATACATCCTTTCCAGGAATTCCTGAAGCGACTGAAAGCGGTTAAGACCTTTGCGGAACAGGAAAAGATAAAGGTATATTACGATGAAACCTACGGGCTGGATAGTTTTATGGGCGCGATAGGAACTTCGGCAAAGACGCATGATAAGGAAAGGTGCCCGAAATGCTACCGGATGAGATTGGAAGAAGCTGCACGAAAGGCGCATGAATTGGGGTGCGATGAATTTACTTCCACGCTTATCGTAAGTCCCCAGCAGAACCAGGAGATTATCAGGAAAACCGGGGAAGAAATGGCTAACCGGCATAATGTAAAATTCCGATATGAAGAGTTAACAGGGCATTATCTTTTAGGCAAGGAAACGGCTAAGAAACGGATGCTTTACCGCCAGCAGTATTGCGGCTGTATCTTCAGCGAGGCGGAAAGGTATTTGGGATAAAGATGAAACAGATTTACGCTTTACTAATAACTGTTTACTGCTTACTTTATATCTCTTGCGTGTCCGCCACGCCTTATTACCGTTATCAAACCAAAGCAATTACGATAAAAGGGCCGCCTGATATCCAGGTGCTATTGACAGCGACGGAAGGCGAGGGCAAGGTGTCCATTAGCACGACATCCGATTACAAGGTGTATCAATATACTTTTGAAAGGCAAAAGCATTTTTTGGGGGCGGTTATTGATGATAGGCGCGAGGTTACTAATGGCGCGGTGTATTCTAAAAACGGCAGTATCTATTTTGATAATCATGGTTTGAAATCAGACGATATTGTAATCAAGCCATATTCAGGATTGGTTACGATAGGCATCGGGAAAGAGAAGCGCTCGTATCGCGGGATGCTCAGGATTAAGGCGCTTGGTAACAGCAAGGTTTTGGTCGGCAACATACTGGATTTGGAATCTTACCTTTACGGCGTTATCGGGAGCGAGATGGATACGAGCTACCCGTCATTTGCGCTGGCCGCCCAGGCGATTGCCTCAAGGACGTTTGCCTTGTTTAAGATTAAAGAAACTTATTACCGCCTTGGCATGGGTAACAACAAGCCCGAGGCTGATTTTGATGTCACGGCTAATATTTATTCCCAGGTTTACCGGGGCGAGGAGCGCGCTGATTCCAGGGCGATAGAGGCGGTGAACACCACCCGCGGGGTGTACCTGGAATATAACGGCAAGATAATATATTCCATTTTCCACGATACCTGTGGCGGCGCCACCGAGCCGGGCGATGTGGTTTTTGGGTTAACCTTGATTCCACCATTGCATGGGGTGACCTGCGGATTTTGCTACCATTCCAAATTCAGCAATTGGAAAGCGTCATTCAGCGAACGGGAGATTATTGAAAAACTTAAAGCGGATGATGTCAAGCGGATAGATGAAATCATGGCTGCCAGGTCCGCGCCGGGAGGGCATATTACGTCTATTGGGCTTAAGGTGTCAAATGACTATACCAAGATAATGGACGCGCAGAAGTTCCGCATCGCGCTCGACCCGAATAGATTAAGAAGCACCAAGTTAAAGGTCGTCAAAGACGGTGACATGTTCGAGTTCACCGGCGAGGGCTGGGGGCACGCGGTCGGTTTATGCCAGGAAGGCGCCAACGGCATGGCGTTAAAAGATTTTAATACACTTCAAATATTAGAATATTATTACCCTGAATGCAGGGTGGTAAAGATATATTAAGCATTTCCTGTAATATTTTAATAACATTACGTTAAAATACAACAAGATATGATAACCGTTTCCGTCGTTTCCGGGAGAAGCCCAGATTATCTGAAAAGGTGTTTGCGCTCCCTGTCCGAAAACGGCCAGGGGCTGATTTCCGAAGTGGCAGTGATTGATAATATCGCTTCCTATGACGTTGCCGCTATCGTCAAGAAAAGTTATCCTTCCGCGCGTATTATCAGTAATGACAAACTTAAAGGGTTTGCGGAAAACCATAATCAGGTTTTAAGGAAACTCAATACGCCTTACGCGCTGGTGATTAATGATGATATAGAATTCGGGGCGGATTGCGTTAAGCGTCTGTATGATTTTATGGAAAGCCATCCTGATGCTGGTTTAGCCGGGCCGCTGTTACACGCCGGTTCATGGGATGGGAAAAGGCAAACTGCTGGCGGGTCGGTTAAGCCGATAGTTCCTGTCCATATCAAAACGATTGTTTGGAATTTGATGAAATTATTAAGGGTTGATGATTTGTTTGATAAATGGCGCGGGTATCAGCGTGGGCTGGATAAATCCGGTGCGTTTAACTTGGGATATATCAGCGGCGCGTGCTGCCTGATGCGTAAAAAAGCCCTGGATGAGGTTGGCACATATGATGATAAATTTTACATGTATCTGGAAGATGCTGATTTGGGTAAACGGATGATTGGAAAGGGATGGAAATGCTATCAGGTTCCTGATGCTGAAGTCGCGCATTACGAAGGGAAGTCGTTTTCGTTTAAAACATATAAATGGATTATCCAAAGTGCTGTTTATTATGCGGGTAAATATTATGGGATAATCAATCAGGTTACTACCTGGATTTTGGCAATAACATTGCGGATTGTTGCGTCTTTTATGCTGCCGCAGGATGTTTCAAAGTCGGATTTCTCAAGGAAGGTGTTAAATCCGAAACGCATTCTGGTATTAAAATTAGGCGGAATCGGAGATGTTTTATTGATCAGCCCAGCTCTGCGAAGCTTGAAACAGAGGTTTCCTGATGCCTCAATCAGTTTAATCGCCGAGCGGCATTCAGCGGAAATCATCAAGGGTTCGCCGTATATCGATGATTATATCCTGATGCCGCCGTTATACGATACGCCTTTGCGGATTGCCAGAGAATTATTCGGGCTGTTGGGATTGGCCTGGTATTTGGCATTTAATAAATATGATGTTTACATCGAATTCCAGAATCTTTATTCCAAGCGGGGGATTATTAAGCCATTGCTGATAGGTTATCTAAGCGGCGCCCATCGAAGGTTCGGGCTGGATGCGCATCATCGGGGTTTTTTCCTGACTGATAAAATCCATGACGATGAATTCCAGAACAGGCACAATATCCAAAAATATTTAGATGTGGTGAAAACGCTTGGCGCGGATGATACATACCAAACGCCGGAGATTGCTGTTTCCAGGAGTGACACGGGGTTTGCCGCTGAGTTTGCCAAGAAGCATGGAATTACGGAAAATGATTTCCTTATCGGCATTCACACGGGAGGTAATCCGTCTTATCCTGTGAGAACGAGCTGGCTGCCGGAGAGGTTTGCCGAGGTTGCTAATGTTCTTGCTGATAAATATCAAGCGAAGATATTGCTTACCTCCGGACCGTCTGATTTATCCATAGTCAGCCAAATAAAAGAGCGGCTGAATAAACTGCCGGTTATCCTTTCCGGAGCCTCAATAAAACAATTAGCTGCCGTTATTCAGCATTGTAAGATTTTTATAAGTAATGATGCCGGGCCAATGCATATTGCCGTGGCGATGAAGGTGCCGGCAATCGGAATATTCGGCCCAGGACATTGGCCGTCATACGGCTCGTATCCTCCGGAAGCAAAGTTTATAGCGCTATATAAAAAGATTGATTGCTGGCCGTGTAATGATTTAAAATGCATTTCCAGGGAGTGTATGAAGCTAATAACGGTTGATGATGTGCTTAACGCCGTTAATATGCTGATAAATAAAGTGAAATGATAGCTCGTAAGATAAAAGTTATTCAGGTGATAACGCGCCTGATTAAAGGCGGGGCGCAGAAGGTATGCCTTGACCTGGTTGAAGGCTTGCCCAAAGATATTTACGAGGTCTACCTGGTTTCAGGGAACGCCACCGGCAGTGAAGGTTCTTTGTGGGAGAGAGCCAAAGGCGTAAAGGATATAAAAATCAGGCTTGTCCCTGAAATGGAACGGGAGATTTCACCTTTGCATGATATAGTTGCCTTGCTAAAGTTATACCATCATTTTAAAGTAATTAAGCCTGATATTGTTCACAGCCATACTTCCAAAGCCGGTTTTATCGCCTGCCTGGCCGCGCGGATGGCTGATGTGCCGGTAATTATTTATTCCCCGCACGGCCATTTATTTGCCCCGCAGGCTAAGATACCAAGCGTTTCCGGAAGTTTCTGGCGGTTAAAATTATTTTATTCTTTAAGGAAATTTGCTTCTTCGCTGGCTACAAAGGTGATTGCCTTGAATCACGCGGATAAGGATGAACAGGTGAAATTAGGTTTAGCTGGCGAGGGAAAATATGAAGTTGTATATAACGGAGTTGATATACCCGATGATGGATTGCTGGTTAATGTTTCTAATCAACTAAGGGATGATAAACCTTATCCGGTGCTGGTTACAGTGGGGCGCTTGACCCCGGAAAAAGGGCAGGTGTATTTATTGGACGCGGTTAAAGAACTGAAGGTTGATTATCCGGATATAAGGCTGGTGATTATCGGAGATGGCTCGCTAAAGCGCCAATTAAAGAGGCATACTGAAATCCTGGGCATTGAGGGAAATGTCAGTTTTCCCGGGATTCAGGATGAAATCGGCCCGTATCTTAAAGATTCCGATATATTTGTTTTGCCGTCGCTTTATGAAGCATTTGGGATTGTCCTCTTAGAGGCAATGGCGAATATGAAGCCGGTTGTTGCCAGCCGGGTTAACGGGATTCCTGAAGTGGTGGAAGAGGGCGTTTCCGGCATTTTGGTGCCTCCTGCTAAAAGCACTGAATTAGCTGAAGCGATAAAAAAGCTTGCTTTTGATAATGAACTTGCGCAAAGAATAGGTGAAGAAGGTTATAAGAGGGTGAAGATGTTATTTACCAGGGAAAAGATGATAATAAAGTTTGATAAGCTTTATCAGCAATTATTGGAAAATTTATGAAGATAATGATTTTTACTCCTGATGAGCACTTTCACGCTCCTATTATCTTGCGGGAAATAGGGCTTAAAAATACCTGCCCGAACCCGTCCGAACGGCTCGTCCGGGCGGATGACCCGGTCAGGCGGGACGGCGATGAAATTATGGTCGTGACAACCCCAAAGCTGGGGAAAAAAGGGTTTCTTCTCGGCTTAGCGCACCTGGTAAAGCAGTCAGGCATTGATTATTTGGTTTCCATGGCCGTAATCAAGCTGTCTTATTTCTTTCTGGGGATAGCGGAGAAAATAATGATGACACCGTTTTCCGAAAGGAAGTTTATATCGGTTAAAGAGGCTATTAATAACAACAATTTAAAGAAAATCTGGTTTAAGAATATTAATAGCCGCAAGGCAGAGTCATTTATTAAGGACTATAATCCCGATATTATTCTTGTCATCTTTTTCAATCAGATAGTCGGTAAGCGGATAATGGAAATCCCGCGCTCTGGGATTATTAATATACATCCTTCGTATCTGCCTTCGTATCGCGGAATCAGCCCGTGTTTCTGGGTTTTGGCTAATAATGAACCGACAACGGGGATTACCGCGCATTATTTATCTTCAGGGATTGATGTTGGTAACATAACCTGGCAGGAGAAAATAGCGATAGAGCCGGACGATACTTTTTTCAGCCTTTACCGCCGGTGCGCCCGGAAAGGCGCGGAAAATATTTTTAAGGTGTTGGGAAAGGTTAAAAGCGGGGAAAAAGGAATCGTTCAGGATGAAAGGAACGCAACTTATTTTTCCGATATCACTTCGAATGCCGTGCGCCGATTCCGCAGGAACAGGCGTAAATTTGGCTGGTTAATGTGACAAATTATATCAAGAAGAAAGTCGCAATGATACTTAGGACGAAATGCCTTCTGTTTCTTTTATCACATCCTGGATAATATCGGCATCTATCTGCGAAAGGTTTTTACCGTATGCGGCCAACAGCGCGATATTGCAGATATGGTTTATGCGTCTGGGGATGCCGCCTGAGCCTTCGAATATCAAATGAGATGCTTGTTCAGTGAAAAGTGATTCCGGCTTGCCGGGCGCACACCGGTTTATCTCGCAGCCGGCGACCTTTAAGCGGTGTTCGATGTATTTCTTGGTTTCCTCCTCATTCAGGCGCTCTAAATGGCATCGTATTGCAATCCTTTGCGCTAATTGCTTGATGTTATCCACATTGCGGGTCAATTCCGGCTGGCCGGCCAGTAACAGTGAAAGCAAGAACCTGTCATGCAGTTGGAAATTCAAAAGCAGCCGGATTGATTCCATGATGGTTTTATCCTCAATGATATGCGCTTCGTCTATGATTAACACCGTGCTTTTTCCGTCCGACCAGTTATTGCGCAGGGTTTCCTCTATCTTTTCCACCAGGAAATCAGCCATTATTTCCGATTTCTTTTCCGGTAGGTTGGGCACTCCCAGGTGATAAGCGATAGAGCGGAGTAGTTCAACATGCGATAATTGGGGGTTTGAGATATAGGCGATTTTATAATTGCCTGCCTGGGTAAGTTCCTTTATGAGCGTCTGGATGACCAGTGTTTTGCCGCACCCAAAGATGCCGCTCAACATCGCCGCGCCTAATTGTTCCTGCATCGCGTACATCAGGCGGTTGAGAGATTCTTCATGCTGCGCCGAATAATAGAAAAACCTTGGGTCAGGCGTATTCTGGAACGGCTTTTCTTTTAATCCCCAATATTTTTCGTACATATCTTATTTCCTGGCAATCAGGTAAAAGTGCGTATAAAAGCTTCTTAAAGGTATAACATAGGAAAATATTTTTAATAGGACAAGAAAAAAGCGGGATAACAATGATAACCCCTGGTTGGTCGTATGGCGGTAATGTATTTCCACTTCGTTTAACCCGGCAGCACGCAATTTATTTTTAATCAGTTCAGGATTTATTCCGCTGGTCTGGGTGTTATGGAATTCGGCAATCTCCTCTTGAGGCGTGCCGAATCCAGCCTTGCCATGGTACCGCAGGCGGTAATATAGATGGTAAAAGCGGTTGAAGAAATAATTTGGGTCGTGGTCCGTATATAAAAATCCGTTGGCTTTTAAAAGGGGAGTGGCTTTTCCCAATGTCATCACGGGGTCGAAAAGGTGATGCAGTGTTCCGTATAGCGTGACGCAATCAAAGGCATTCTTTTTAAACGGCAAATAATCGGCATCCGCCACGACCAGGTTTAATTCAGGATTTCGCTCTTTTACCTGTCGGAGAAGATTTATCGAAGAATCCATGCCTATTACGAACCGGAAATAGTCCTTGCCGAGTTTCAGCACATTGCCCGTGCCGCATCCGATATCCAGCAGTTTATCGCCTCCTGTTTTTCGGCTTATCCCCGCAAGTAGGGCTTTGATTTGTTCCTGGCGGCTGGGTTCAAAAATGCTGGGGTTTTGTTCGTATTCGCGGATATCTTTTTTATCGTAGACAAGGCGATTGGCTTTTCGGACTTCTTTGCATGATACGTTGCTGAATTTCATTTGGGTTCACGGGTCGGTGCAATCCGGCTTACGATTATAAAGACAATCAGGACGATTAAGACGAACTGGAATAGAAGCAGGATAGCTTCCCATTTGCGCGTATTGCGCAGGATGAATGCCCCGCAGGATACGCAGAATGATATCAGCCAGACGAGGATGACGGTTTGTTTGTGCGATAATCCCAATGCTTTTAAACGGTGGGAAAAATGGTCTTGGGCGGAGTATGTTATGATTTCTTTTATGCCATGGGTTATTCCCTGGCGGTAACGCCTGTAGATTACGTAAACCAGGTCAAGCAGGGGCAAGCCCAGAATGATAATGGGGACGAAAGAGGCTTTGAACGGATTAGTTGACCATCCGCCCATAATGCCGAGCGCGGCTAATGTGAAGCCGAGGAAAAAACTTCCGGAATCGCCCATAAAAATCTTGGCCGGATAAAAATTATGCCGTAGGAACCCAAGATTGGCGCCGATTAACCCTACGGATATTAAACCCCATGTCCACTGTCCGGTTTGGATTGCTATCGCCAGGTAAGCCATGCTTGCGATCAATGCCAGTCCGCTTGCCAGTCCGTCCATATTATCCATGGCGTTGAAAGCGCTTGTCACCCCGACCAGCCAGGTCATGGTGATTATGAGATTAATTAGGTATGGAAAAGGAAAATTTACCATGATACCCGCTTGTGACAGGATATAAGTGATGACAAACAATATTATCAATTTGATTGCGGCGGGGACTCCTCCGCGGCTTGCCGTTAAATCGTCCATCGCCCCGACAAACATGGTCATTAACGCCCCGATTATAATTGCCCATCTCTGGGGGCCGAGTGTTCCGAACGGCAAGATATACTGGCTTAAAAAAAGGCTTAATGAAAAACCCAGGAAAATTGCCAGCCCTCCCAGCCGCGGGGTGGGGGTCTGGTGCAGTTTGCCTTCGGCCGGATTATCGATTATCCCTAAAGATTTGGCAAACGATTTAATGATGAATCCGAATAAATAACTTATGATTGCGGCGGCGGCGAAAACAGCTAAGTAATTTAATATCCACTCTTTAATCATATTGTAGAATAGTTACAGGTGCGCCCTGAAGCAGAATTAACTGCCGAAGGGTTTCCCGTTTAGGATATTCAGGCTTTCCGGTCCGCAATTAAACAGGAGGTCAATTACGGATAGCTCCTCTATAAACGGCTCGTATACCTGTTTATATACCGGGTGCCGGAATTCCTGGTAAATACATTTGATGTTATTATCGGTAAACTTATCGGGGTCGATGTAGTCCTTTCCGTGCTTGCCGTGTATATAGGCGTCAGCCCCGATTCTTTTGCACATGTCGATAATTAAATCAGTTCCCTTACCCTGCGCACCGATAGATGAAGAGCGGGTAAACTCTGCTTTTATCCCAAGCGCGTTGACAAGGTATTTGATAATGGCCTCCGAAAGCTCAGGTAGCTTTTCCCACCTGGTTTCGTAAATTTTACGGAAGAATTCCTTGTGCTCCTTGAAATATGGTGCTTTTTGGTAAGCCAGTGAAATCGCCCGCCAGTGCTGGTGCTGCCACGGTTTGGAATTATCTATCATCGTATCCGTGATGTTCTGGGTGTATTTCCCTTTGGATAACACCGGAACGGTCAGCCACTGCCATCCTTCGCTGGTCCTGATTTTATTCCGGTTAATCCAGCCGAATGGCCCTCGCTTGACATATTGGACGTTGTCAACGATAACGAACTTATCACAAAGGCTTGCCTTATGGAAAAAGCCTATGTAGGGCAGGTAATTCGGCTGGTGTCCGCTGATAATCATAGTTTACTTATATGTTCTTTTCTCTCTCAAATAATGGTGGTATTTCTGCGCAAAACGATGCGCCTCATCGCGTATATATTGCAATAACTTAAATCCCGCCGCGTATTTAGTCAATAATTTAGGCGTTATTACTTTGGGCGCTTTATCATTCGTCACGATGTGGTCGCCTTTGTGTTTGGAAAGCCCGACAATCAATGGGGGTGATATCTTTTCCTCGGCGAATACTTTTTCCGTAATGCTTAGATGCCCCTTGCCGCCGTCAATCAGCAGGATATCCGGCAATTCATTTTCCGTGTCAAATAATCGCCGCCTGATGACTTCCCGCATCCGGGCGTAATCGTCGGCTTCGCCTTCGGCAACTGTTTTAATCTTGTATTTCCGATAGCCGTTCTTAAAGGGTTCGGCGTCGATAAAAGTCACCAACGCCCCGACCGCCTCGTTTCCCTTGATATCGGAAATATCTATCCCCTCTATCTTCCTGGGCGGCTTATCCAGCCCCAAAAGCGATTGCAGGTTCTTCAAGCGTTCGGAAGGGTTGATTGCCGCCAAAGCGCCTTCGTAAAATTCTCCCATTCTGCCTTCGGTGGTGATTCCTTTCAGGGCGTTTATCCGGTCACGGTATTCGGCGGCATGTTCGAAATCCCTTAGCGCGCTTGCCTCTTCCATCTTTTTGGACAGGCGGCGCAGGACTTTTTTCTTATTTCCGCTTAAGAATTCATCTAGAAGTGAAATGATGTCTTTGTAATCTTTCTTTGATATCTTCCCGATGCACGGCGCGACACACCGGTTGATGTGGTATAAAAGGCACGGCTTTTGTATCGGGTTTTTCTCTTTTATGGATAGTTTGCAGGTGCGGAATTTGAATATTTTCTGGAGAGAGTTTAAGCCGCTGCGCAAATCTCCCGTGCTGATAAACGGCCCGTAGTAATCGATATCCTTATTGCCGCGCTGGCGGGTGATGATTACCCTGGGGAAATCATCCGAGCGGCTTCGTCGTGAGCGCTCAGTCGAACGGCAGACGCCTATCAGCGGAAAGCTTTTATCATCCTTAAGCTGGATATTGTATTTCGGCTTGATATCGCGAACCAGATGCGCCTCTAAAAGCAGGGCGTCCACTTCGGAATCGGTTGCCAGGTAATCAATGGATTTCACCTGTCTCATCAGAGCGGCGGTTTTCGGGTCGCTCTGCGCCGCGGAGTGGTAGTAATTGCTTACCCGCTGCCTGATATTGCGCGCCTTGCCCACGTAAATCACGCGCTTGCGGCGGTCTTTCATGAGGTATACCCCCGGCTGTTCGGGCAGTTCGCCGGTTTTCTTTGCCGCTTTTGATTTCATAAAAATAGTATAACATTTTATTATCAGCGAGACAAGATAACTTGATTTTAATGCCAAAGTTTTATAGAATCAGTCACATGCGCGAAAGACTGATTTCTTTCCTGGCATTCTGGCTTATCCGGGGAATTTCCCTGACCATAAGTTTCAAGACTATCAATCGGTCTGTGCGTGAGCAATGCGACCGGGAAAATAAACCTTTCATCTATGCCTTCTGGCACGGCAGGCAGTTTTTGCTTCTCGGTTGGAATAAGGACAGGAACCTGATGGTCATGACCAGCCTTTCCAAAGACGGGCGCTTGCAGGATAATATCTTAACAAGCCTCGGTTTCCGGACGGTGGCCGGTTCATCTTCCCGCGGGGCGGTGCGCGGCTTGGTCGGCATGATACGCGGGATAAAGGCCAATCACAATGCCGTGGTCTCGGTGGATGGCCCGCGCGGCCCTTTGCACCGGGTGAAAGAAGGCGTGATTTATTTAGCCGCCAAGACGGGAAGCGTTATAATTCCCTTGACTTCACGCGCCAAATGCCGCCATATCTTCGAGCATGCCTGGGATAAATACGAATTGCCCTTGCCTTTTACCCCGGCTTTAGTTATAATGGGCGAGGCTATCAGGGTGCCGACTGATGCGGATGGCACCGTGATAGAAGCCAAGCGGCTGGAGTTGGAAAACGCGCTTAACGAGATAACAAAAAAAGCGGACAGCTATTATGAGATTTAAAATATACGTTCCGGGATTTCCGACGAAACTGTTCGAATGGTATGTCGCCTCCGACCAGTCGAGCTTATTCCTGCGCGCCGAGCTTAATAATCGCGAGGATAAAATCATCCGCACCGCCGACCTTAATTTCGAGCGTGACCGGAAAACCCGGACCATCTTCTATATGCCGCTCCCTTCGGAAAGCCGGCTCTTCGCCAAGCGGTATAAAATCCATAGTTTTGCCGAAAGGATAAAATCATTTTTCTCTACCTCCAAGGCGCAGTATGAATTCGAGATGTACCGCTACCTCAGGAACAAAGGACTGCCGGTCGCCCAGCCGGTGGCATACCTGGAAAAGCGCAAGTGGAACGTGCTTAAGGAATCTTATCTTTTCCTGACCGAGCTTCCTAGGGTGACCGACCTCAAGCAGTTTATACTGGATAAATATTCTCCGCCCCAGGGCGGATTGCAATTGGATGATGAATTGCGCCAGGAAAAGAAGCATATCCTTAAAAGGCTGGCGGAAATCGTGCGGAGCCTCCACGGGGCGAATTTCTGGCACCGGGATTTGCATGTAGGCAATGTCTTGGTTCAAACACCGGAAATGGAGCCTTTGAAATTATACCTCACAGATTTCCACCAAGGCCGTAGGACCTGGATGTATTCCAAGCGGAAGGTAGATAATGTCGCCCAGCTTTGTTATTCTTTAAGATTAATTCTTCCGATGAGCGATATCGTCCGCTTCATAAATTATTACCGCTCGCTCGATGTCAGGAAGGAAACCGTCAGGCCATTTATCAGGGAGGTTTTGGAGATTGTCGAGAAAATCCGTTTCCGCCACTGGCAGAGCCGCGCTAGGCGCTGCCTTAAGAATTCATCATTGTTTGCCGTGGAGTCCCAAAGCGGATACAAGGTTTACCACCGCCGTTCGTTCGCGCTTAACCGGATAGGTGAGCTGATTAAGGCGCATAAGGAGCTTTCCAAAACGCCCGATAAGCTTTTTAAATCCACGCCTAAGAGGAAAATTTCCTTTCTGCCGCTTCCGGCTACCCAGACAGAAGCCGAAAAATGCTATGTTAAGGAATATTCTTATTCGTTTTGGAATATGATAGCCAGTCTTTTCCGCCAGCACCCGGCGAAGGCCGACTGGTTTTCCCATCAAGGTTTTAACGTGCGTGGGATGTTTGTCCCGGAGGCGCTCGCCATGGTAGAGGAAAAGCTCGGCATATTCACCACGCGGGCGTTTATTATCACCAAGGAAGTCTGCAATTCGCTTCCTTCCGGCCAATATGCGACGGCGCGTTTTTCAGGCGGAGTGGAAAGGGATGATAAAAAGAGGTATCTCAAGGAGTTTGCCAATGAGGTTTGCCATCTCCACCAGCGCGGGATTTTTCACGCCGACCTTAAGGCGAATAATATCCTGGTGATTGACGAGCCATCCGGTGAAAGGGACGGGGCTTTCCGCAGATTTTGCTTCCTGGATTTGGACCGGGTTAAATTCAAGCTGGAGACAAGCCGTAAAGAACGGGTTAAGAATCTTGCCCAGTTGAATGCCGCCACGGCAAGCGTATTAACGAGAGCCGACCGACTGCGCTTTTTCCGGCATTACCTGGCGGGCTTCGAGCCGATTAACCCGATTAAACAGCGCGAGCTTATCAAAGATATTATGAAGGAAACGATTAAGCGGCATCACTTCTGGCCGGAAGCAGTGAAAATATAAAAACAGGAAGTATTCTAAATCACCCTGATTGAATTATGGATAAACCAGAAAGAGCAATAGAATTATTTAAATTGCATCAGAAAATAGTAAGTTTTGTTGATAATAATATTGTTAAGTTTCCTGATAATCCTGGATTGAAAGATGCTTGTTGCATTCTATTGTTTTCTAAAAGCACAAAAACATTTAGGGCAATTCAGTGTCTATGTAATCCTGTTGATATGGGATATGGGGAGGATGCAATAATCCTTGTCAGGAGCTTATTAGAGAACTTAATGAGTCTTGCTTATATTGTGAAGCCACAAAATGAAGAAGAACAAAACCGCAGAGCTGAGCTATTTAAAAACTGGTTAATATTAGATTTATATAATTTTAAGAAGGAATTAAAAGAATGCAGTTCTATGAAAACTCGACTAAATCAAGAAATAGAACAAATAGATCCAGCAGGTGATAGATATTGCGAAGCAGATAGATTATTTAATGAAGAGATAAAGAAACTAAAACAAAATGGTTATAAAACGAATAAATACTCATGGTCTGGGCTTAGCTTAAAATGGATGGCGGAGGAAGTTGGATTATTAGAACTTTATTATAAAATTGTCTATTGGCATTATAGCCAGTTAGTTCATCCGCATCCAGGGTGTATTGATTCTTATATAACACAATTACCGGATAGTAATATTAATATTTGCGATATGCCGGACTCTAGCTGGATAGAAGACGCCTTGTTTTCCAGCTTTGATTGCTACCGGCAAATAGCAAGATTGATTAATGACACTTTCAGTTTCAATCTTGGTGGTAAACTTGATGAAATAGAAAACGAATTCAAGAGTTTAGTTGAGAAGTTAATCTGTTAAAATTCTGGACGCGTCCTATTCATAAAGGAAGCTATCAAGCGCCAACACTTCTGACCGTAAAAAAATAAGTACTATAACACTTCAACGCATTTGTCAATGACTTCGCTTACCGTTATCTTGGTCATGCATTGCCGGTCCTCGCAGCCTTTAAGATAACACGGAACGCATTCTAGTTCCTTATGCTGGACGACGCGCGCCTGGGCATTCAAAGGTCCCACATAATATGTATCCGTCGGCCCGAAAAGTCCGACCAGCGGTTTATCCAATGCGGATGCAAGATGCATCAAACCCGAATCAACCCCGACAAATAACGATGCATCCCGCAACACATAACATAAATCATTCAGGCTGACTTTTCCCGTGATATCAAGAATCCGGTTTGCCTTATTGCCGCCTTTTTCCTTCACCAGCCTGATTATCCGTTCGTTTGCCTCGATATTCTCTTTCCCTCCGACTAAAACAGAATCAAGATTATACTTTTCCTTGAGTGTGATAATAAGCTGGGCGAATTTATCGTCCTCCCACGCCTTGACCGTGCGCCTTAAGGATGTGCCGGGCGAAATCACCGCGTATTTCCCGGCTAATGTGAATCCGGCGATGCTCTTTAAGTCTTTAGGCGGCAGTTTAAACAAACCCACGTAATCTTCTTTCTCAATCTTAAGCTCCAGATGTTTCATTATCTTGAGATTATTGCGCCAGCTGTGGTGTCCTTCTATTTTCTCTTTGATATCGAGCGATAAATCCCAGGGGAATGACTTAAACCCGGCTTTGTATCCGGACTTGCTGAATGCGGTCAGTATCATGCATTCGGATGACGCGGAAAGTGATATCAATAAATCATAGCGGTTGGTCCTAATTTCGCCCATTAGTTTAAAGAATCCGCTCGTGGTGAATCCCCTCGGTATGAATCCGCCCTGGCGCGGGATGACTTTATCGACATACGGAATAAAGGCGAATAGTTCTGCCAGATACGGCCGGATGACGGAGTGTATCTGGGCTTGCGGATAATTATCCCGCAGTGCCTTTAAAAGCGGCAGTGAAAACACCAGGTCACCTATCTGGTTAAGGTGGATTACGCATATCTTCTTCGCTTCTATCATAGTTAATAGTCATCCCACACTTTCGTTTTGGGACTCCCTATAAAATCGGGCATCCCCGAATCCCGCCCCAGCAGGATGAGCGGGGCTAAGGCACGAAGACACGAATTTAAACGATTCCTTAGTGCCTTAGAGTTTTAGTGGCAAATCTCTCATAAGAAAAAGTTATCGTTTTGGAGCGCTACTATCTCATCGGCATTTCTCGATGAGTTGATAAAATCTTCTATCCACCAGTTAACCTTATGGTAAAAACAGCCGACTTCCCTGCATTCGCTTTCCGCGTTAAAAGCCTCGATTGAATGGCCGAGCGTTTTCATCGTCCGCTTAAAAGCCGCCTCTGTGGAATACCCGTCGGCAGGGGCTATCCGGGCTTTTTTCACCCCGCGGAAGGCAGGGCAGTGGAAAACCCCGGATGGGGTAACGACTGTCCGGAAAAACTGCTGGTGGCACTTCGCCGGCTGTTGCTTTAAGGCGTCCGTTTCGTTATCCAGAATCGCCGTCAGGTTCACGCTTTCCAGCACTTTTAGCCTATTCCCGGCCGCTTTTCTCGCCTTCTCTAAACTATTCCTCAACCTTATCCTCAACCTATCTTCCTTTATCTTATTAACTTTGTGAAGCAAAGATTCCCTTTGCGTTCCCTTAAGCCTGACCAGGCACGGCTTAAAGGAGATATAGTCAAATAGATTCTCGCGGGCGAGTTTTGTCGCTTCGGCCATTTCATTGATATTAGGAGTAAGCTCTTTCCCGGCGCCTTCCCAGACAATCACAAAGGAATATCCGAGCGAGATAAGCGGATTGGCTCTTTTAAGCTCCTTTGCCTTGGCTAATATTTCTTTCAGCGTCACACTGATTCTTGGATTATGTGATGACTTAAAGGTGTTTTCGTTTGCTGCGTCTATGGAAAGCCTGACCCAATCCTTTTTCTTTAGGAGCCCGGAGGTTTTGATGACCTTATCCAACCGTGTCCCGTTGGTGACGATTCCCAGTTGCATCCCTTTACCTTTTATATAGCGGACGATAGCCTCAAAATCCCTGTGGAGCGTCGGTTCGCCTCCGCCCAGTAGTATCACGGATAAAAGCCCTTTGGATTTTAATCTATCAATGGTTTTCTTTATCGTATCAAAGGAAAGCATCTTGCCGCTGTTTATTATTCCTGAATCCACGCAAAACGGGCAGGCGAAGTTGCATGCCGAGGTCAGGTCGAGATTGATTGATATCGGGCCGGTTCCGGAAGGCATCTTGTTTTTATCCGGGTATTTGCGCCAGTTGATATAGCCCTTGAGCGATTTCACGGTGGATTCCTGCTTCAGCTTTGCGGCGAAGTCGTGTTCCTTGTTCTTCATGATTCTAGGCTTATCTGTCATTGCGAGCGACCCCGCCTTGACGGGGGAGCGTGGCAATCCCAAAAATTGAGATTGCGGAGCTTGTTCCGTCCCGATAGCTATCGGGATGAGATTGCTTCGTCCCGATAAAATCGGGACTCGCAATGACAGACGAGGAATCCCATTCCTCGCAATGACGCTTTTAGGTGTTTTGTGTTCCTTGTAGGCATCATAAATCTTTTTTAGTAACTGCATATTATTCAGAATATGTCCGTAACCGATAGCCGCTTCTGATTTATTCCTGAACGAACGGATAAAATCTTTAATGGATGTTTCCAATGGGTCTGTTATTTTAATCCTTTTATTATTATATTTGTAATAGATAGTGTAGCTTTTAGGTTCTATGGTGCGCTTTATCATCCGGCCGTTAAATCCGAAGGAAAGATCCCTTGGCTGTGTCTCCTTGGTCTTAAGGTTTACAATCGCCAGGCATTCGGTCGCAGAGGTTTTATATTTAAAGCTTACGGATATACTGCTCTTCGCGATTGTATCAAAAGATATCTGTGATATTTCACCTTTCCCCAGCGTGTAGTAAAGGATGCTTAAAGGATGGGGGAGCGATTCCGGAATCATACTCTCGCCCTTCATCGAAGGGTTCATGTTCATAAGGAACCGATGGGTTTCCTTTGGGATGATTTTCCCTGAGAGCTTTTCGTACAAGGCAATCGTAAAAGGCAGTTGTGAGTTCATGGCAAGCGTGAGCCTTTTACGGCGTGCTTGGTTTATGAGTGTTTCGGCTTTCCCGGAGATATCTCCGGCCGGCAGGTCCCAGATAAACGGCTTTTCGCAGAATACACTCAATCCCGAATCAATGGATTTCCTGAGGTATTCGTAATGCGTGTGGTAGGGCGAAGCGATGACTATGGCGTTCGGCGATGTCTCCTTGACCATCTTTGCAAAATCGGTAAAGGGAATCGCATTTATCTTGAATTGTTTCAGGTTTAAAGCGGCTTTTTGGGCGCTTTTGGTATTTGTTCCCAGGAGGGAGACAACCTGAACGCCGTTCTTATGGAAGTATTTGGCGATATATTCGCCTATGCCCGTATGATTCTTCCTCGCGCCGATGATTGATACTTTCATTTATTTTATTATATCGGAAACAGGCGATTAAGGCAAGAAGTGTATAATATAATAATTCTGACATTTCCCTGCCAATTATTTCCTCTGTGAACTCTGTGGTTTATATTGTATGCGTATTTTTTATTGGCTTATCTTTCCTTTTAAGTTAATAATAATCGTATGAACCTGTTACTGAAGAGCTTTTATGAAAGAATCAGCCGGAGATACGAACTGGTCAACCACGTCCTTACCTTAGGTGCTGATATCCTCTGGCGCAAGCGCGCGCTGAGATTCCTGGATGGGGGAGCGGTTATTTTGGACCTGTGCACCGGCACGGGTGATATGGCGAGACTGATTAAAAAGAAATTACCCGGGGCCAAAGTAATCGGAGCGGACTTCTCACTGCCCATGCTCCTAAAGGCTAAAGAAAAACGAGGAGATGGTGTTAATTGGGCCGGTTCATACGCGCAATATTTGCCATTTAGCGACAATACGTTTGATGCGGTTACGGTCACCTTTGCCGCGAGGAATCTCAAGGTCAACGAACAAGTTTTAATAGAATGTTTTAAGGAAATCCGGCGGGTCTTAAAGCCGGGCGGGGTGTTTATCAATCTGGAAACCTCTCAGCCAGCCAACCGTTTATTAAGATGGCTTTTTTCTATGTATATAAAGGTATTAATCAAGCCGGTAGGGGGCGTTATTTCCGGCTATTCTCCGGCATATCAATATCTGGCAAGCACGATATCAAGGTTCTATTCCGCGCCGGAGCTGGCAGAAGTGATGAGGCATGCCGGTTTTAAGGAAGTGGATTATCAGCCTGTCTGGGGAGGTATCGCCGCAATCCATCAGGCGAGGAAATAAGGGATTTTACCACAGAGTACACAGAGAATATTAATAAGATAATTTAGGACGAAAAAAGCCACAGAAAACCCTGAAACGCAATATAGGGCACTTCCAGCCGGTTTTAACGGAGACTGAATTTTAAGATTCCCCCTTATAAATCATTGAGTTATGACCAAACAGGGGGGGACTACCCTAGTCCCCCTGGGGGTAGTCGGTATAATCTATGCATCTAAGCGGTAAAATCTGTGTGGTTAAACGGCATGGATAGTGGGGTAAAATGATATAGATGGTGGTGTAAATCGGTATAGATGGTGGGGTAAAACGGTATAGAATATATACCTAAATGGCAATCTTTGTACGGGTAAAAGATATGGATGGTGTGGTAAAAGGGTATAAATGGTGGGGTAAAAGGGTATTCTCTGTGTATCCAGATGATTAGGATAGTGGGGTAAATCGGCAGAGAGTGGGGTGTAAACGGGGTGAATACATTTTAAACAGTGACTTGTACGAGACTAATTATTATTTTTATCTCGTCAAAGTCTCCCGCCTACTGGCGAGGCTCGTCTCGATTCATCGGGGCGGCGTCCAGTCCCTGTTAATCATCATCCTTGGTTAATTCCCTGTTGGCATCCAATATTTCCCTCCCGGCCCTTTGACCGTAGTCGGGTCTTTGCCGGGCCATTTGAGGACTATCTTAGCATCATCACTCCCGCAATCCGTGGCATAAATAATACCTTTTTCATTAATGATAAATATTGAATAACAATATGGGGTTCCGTATTTCTCAGGATAAGCGGTAAAAGCAAACTTGGAGCTATTGGCTGCTTTAATCTTATTGTCTCCGACCTGATTCTGATTGTATAGATTTCCTTCTTCATCAAAAAGCATTGCTTGATAATAATATCCATAGAGCGGTTTAGGTTTAATTGCGGCTTGTGCCCAGTTTTCCAAGATGGGGTAGTTGCCGAATACAGCATCAAAGGCAGGCTTATAATCTGCCTCGGCTAAATAAAGAGTAATGAAAGCGGCAGGTTCATTTCTCCTTAATATCCTGTATAACCCAGAAATATCATAAGTCCAGTAATCATTTAAGCCGTTATTTTCCGGGTCAACCTGTCTCCAAGTGGCTTCTGCGGCATAAATTGATTTCAGCATTCCCGGTACTGTTAGTTCACCGGCAATAATACAATGGCGGCGTGGAGTGATAATAACAATTATAGCGGCAGTGATTATAAGTAGCATAATGGTTAATAACAAAATAACAATTCCTTTTTTGTTCATCTCTGCGTCCTCTGTGCCTCTACCTCAACGCACTTTATTTATATAGTAAAATTGCAATAAAGTAAAACAGTATAAAAGCAGGCAAAAACATTAAACCGCCAAAGAGGATAAAATCAATATCTGATGGTTTAATTAAACCTCGTTTACGAATAATAATAAACACACTTATTGATAAATGAAATGCTACGGTGATGATGCTAAAGAAAAGAATAACTCTTCCATCTAAAATAAGAGAGGAACAAAACAATAGAAATAAATCTATAAGTAAGCCTAAAATAATTGCATCTTTTAGCGTTACTTTTTTATCTTTTCCCATATAGATTAATCTGTGTAATCAGTCCCGCCTCCGCTAACGCTTCGGGGACGTCGCTACTGCTCCGTGGCTACTTTCGCTCCACCACCTTATCCACTTCCTCCATCGCCTTTTTGACCTTGTCATAAGTCGCCTGGTTAATCACGCCTTTCTGGTAATATTTTTCCAGCAGTTTATTGTATTCCGCTATCATCTCCGGCCGGCGGTATAATCCGAAAGAACCCATGACATAACAGGTGACCACATTTATCTGGCTGACACCCAGTGATAATAAAATCAAGAGGATTCCTCCGGCGGCTTTTACCGCGGCTTTGGCTCCTTTTATCGGCGTTTTCGAAAGGGACTTGTTGTCCGGCCCTTTGGATTTTGCGAATAAGACAATAAATAAGATGAGCAACGAGAAGAATATTATCTGGACAGACCACATTTCTATCATCAGCCATTTATATTTCTGGTAAAAGAGCATCGTCCCGGCGGAATAGATATAGATGCCTTCATCCACCTTAACGGAGTAATTCCTGCCGGTATCCAGCGTGGCGGGGGAGTCCGCGAATAGTTTCTCGTCAAGTCCGGTCCGGTTTTCGTAGATAAAGGGCTCAAACCAGGGGGAAAGGATGCCCGCACCGTATGCGACCATTTCCCTTGATGAGCCGGAACGTCTTTCATTATATTCTTTGGGTAGTTTTCCCATGGGTTCTGGTAAATCATACCTGTCCCCGGCGAGTTTAGCCCTGAATTCCGTTAAGGCGGCAAGCCCTTCGTTGTTATCCGGATACTTGCCGTTTCTGGAGAGGTAAACTTTAAGTTCCTGGGTAATAGTTTGCAGGTGTTCTCGCATGGTTCTGAAATGCCCATTATACCAGCCCGGTTCATAGGAATATTTAGGTTGGCTGCAGAACATCCCGCCGAAGGCTAAAAGCAGGCAGGTACAGGCAAACCAGATGTGGCGCATATTCATATAAATTCTCCTTTCCGACAACAGGATTTAACGGATTAAACAGGAGTTTAAATCAGTTGAATCCGTGTAATCCCGTTGTTATAACGATGGCCGAACCGCGCCATTTATCCAGAAATTCTTCCTTAGTCAATCTATATTTTCCGGCCAAGGGGTCGGCTATAAACGCCTTATTATTTTCCGCCTTTAAGACGACTATCACATGGTCAACTACGGCGTTCCATTTGACATCCACTATGCAGGGCATATTTAATTTCTGCAGGGTTTCCCAGTCTGTTGAAATCAGGTCGACCTTTAATCCTTTATCGCGGCACTTTTGGGCGACGGCCATTGCCAGCGGGCACATTTCCACTCCCAATCCGTAGCGGGTGTGGGATAAATACGCCATTTCCTTTTCGGTCGCATCAATCCCGAAGTGTTTAAGGAAAGTCACCGCGCTGGATGCGCCGCAGGAGTAGCCGGTGGATTGCAGGCAGACGCCGTCCTTATTGATTCTGAACCTGGCGGGATTAATGCCGTTATCCATGAAAATCCAGTTGACCCGCGCTATCCCGAAGATAAAGACCATTAACGCGATAAAAGCCATTTCATACGGCAGGAATTTAGTTGTCACCTTTTTGATAGCCAGCCCGAAGAAGAAGGTGGCGAAAGGAATCCAGCCGATGATTTCCGTCAGGGGGCTGAGCCACAAAGGGATAAGGCGGTATTCCAGCGTCGGGTAGAAGCGGAAGACGCTGTAAAGGATTAATGCCGCGAGGGAAAGTGAGGCGAAGGTAATCCAGTATTTATTCTCCATCCTGCCGACATAGCGCCAGCCGGCATAGAATCCGGCGAGGGAGAGAAGAATCAACAATATAAAATAAATATATTCCATATTAATACCTCTCACCACAGAGAACACAGAGAGTTATTTTCCTGCGTTAACCTGAGCCTGATTTTTATCGTCTTTCTTAAATAATACATAACCGGTTGAGATAATTATTATGATTAATACCAATACGCCCCAAAAGGTTAAAGGGGAATTATTATTCCTTGAGTAATATGAGCCGTTTTCCATATTATGCCAGTAACGGGCGTTGGGGGTTATAGTGGTTGTCGGGTCTTTCCCCGGCCAATAGCGGATTATTTTATCTTGCTCGCTTCCGCAATCAGCCGCATAGACAATTCCATCCTCGCACATGATATATGTTAAATCTCCGCTTGACCCGTAAGCGGCCGGATAAGCGACGAAGGCGTATTTTAATGGATTAGATGATTTAATCCCATGCAGTGTATTGCGATTATAAGGGGTTCCGTTTTCATCTGCCAGCATTGCCTGAACGTAATAGCCTGCTTTTGGTCCAAGCGTAGTGCTGATGCTCTCCCAGTTTTCGGTTGTTCCTCTTCCAAAGGTGTTATCTTTATGCCAGCCCGCATCGGATTTGGCAAGGTCTATTGTTATGTATGCTGCTGGCATGCCGTCTTTTAACATCCGATACATGCCTGAGACATCGTATGTCCAATAATCGTTAATTCCATTATCATCAGGGTCGGTTTGTTTCCATATGTCTTGGGCGGCACGGATTGCCTTCAACGCGCTGATAGCGGATGTTTCGTTGGCGGCTTTCCTGGAAGAATAGTTGTTGGGAATCGCGATAGCTATAATAAGTAGCACTATGCATATAATTATAATAATCCATAATATGCGTTTCATAAAGGAGGCTCCTATATTAATTATGTTTCCCTTCGTTATTATGCAATGACATTAACTTCGCCTTCTTCAGGCTCACGAGGAATCCGAAGATAAAGACGACAAAGGCGCCGATAATGCTGACGATTCCCCATTGCTCTTTGGTTTCCGGAAGAAGGTCTTCAATCCATTCAAGCCACCTTTCTATGGTTTTGCCAATCATGGTTAAGTCGTAACCCATGAAAGATATCAAGAGGAAAATAGCGCTGAAACCCAGCGGCAGTTTCCTACGGTAAACCATGAAGAAATAGAAGAATACCAGCGCCGATAGGGTAAGGCTTATCCTTAAAGGCGATATCGCAATAGGGACGAGCGCTGATTTATTTAAGACAAGCTTGGCAGGGAAATCGAGCGTGATTAATACGGCGCTTATCGGCAGGGCGTATTGTATCCAGTGAAGTATCTTCCCTTCTTTCCAGTGCGGCTTAAGCTCGGCGATAATCACGGCAAAGGCGATTAAGAACGTTGCCAGGAAACAGAGGTAAAAAGTCGAGCTGACAATCCAGGTCATGGTTGCCAGATGGATAAACGCCATTGAGCTGAGTATCAAAGAGAAAGCAAGATGCGTCTTTTCCCTGAATCCGGAAGATTCGCCTTTCTTGTTTGAGATGCCTAAGAGGGCAATCGGTATAATTCCGGCTGTTGACCAGATGATGAACATGAGCATTTCGTTATTAAATCCCTGCCGGATACCCAGCGCGATGATATTGCCGAATAAATAGAGGAAGACCATCCCGATAACCATGAAGCGGTAAAAGATGGGCGAGAGGGAAAGATTCAGGTATTTTACAATTAAAAATATCTTTGTGGCGGAGAGACCGATTGCCAGCATGCTCAAGAAGAGTCCCGCCCACAAGCCCTGGAACTGGAAGACCGGATTTATTAATGTAACGTCCGCCAGGAAAAAACCTTCGATAATCAGGAGGATAATGCCGTCGCGGAAGACCTGCTTTTTAACCATAATGTAAATTGCCGTGACGATAAGGATTACTTCATATACGTTTACGATGGATAAATATATTAATATGTCGGCAAGGCTTCTTGCTCCTTGTTGGAAAGGGGAGAGGACGAGATAACAGCCGATAATCATCAAGAGTGCGCTGATGAGATAGAACGGGTTATTGAACATCAAGAGTTCCTTTAAGGATTTCTTGGGTTCTTTGGGCTTATCCGATTCATCGGACCGTGGTATTTCAGGTATGTTTTCCGGATATTCGGGATTAATATTTTCTTCTTCCATATGATACCTCTCTTTCTTTAGTGATAGGCATCCCTGCCCCGCATTAAACAGGGCAGGGAATAACTATTTCCGGTTATTTCTTGTAATCGCTTGCTTTGTCTGTCAGATACTTGTCGGCTTCCTCCCATTCCGGAGAGCCTTTTTTTACCTCTTTCACGCTTCCGCCGAAATAGAGGATATTGATGGTATCGTCCCCGTGGTTTCCGGGCAAATCCGCCGCTATCGGCTTGGTCCCGATTGTTCCGGCGCTGACATCGTAATTGGGTCCCCTGTAATGGCATAAACCGAAACTTCCTTCCCCGCCTTTTACCGGGCAGACATAAAACAGATGCTTATTTATTTCGTCCTTTAAAGCCGATTCGTCAGGAGAGGGGAGAGTTCTCAAAACCTCCCAGAATGCCGGGCCTCGGTAGTTGTCGCCCTGCGGATAAGCGCCTTTGCTGATGTCATTGACGTAGGTAACCAGCGCCGTGAATAAATGTTTCTGCAGGTTTTGAGTGCAGGCGGCTTTCCTGGCTTTGATTGTGCCGGTCGATATCGCAGGCAGAAGCACCACCGCCAAAATAGCGATAATGGCAATAACCACCAGGAGTTCTATCAGGGTAAAGCCTTTGTTATCCCTTTTCATAGCTCTTTCCTCCTTTCTTTAGAGCCAGTTAGCTATTTCGACTCAGCGAGGCGAAAGAGCGTTACTGGGTCTTAGTCCCCCTACGATATGTCGGGGGATAGTTCATAATTAGTTATTTCTTCTTTATCAGTTTATTCAGTTTCGCGGTATCCGAAAATATCTGGATAAAACCGCACTTTGGGCAGCTTTTGGCTTCTATATTGACATTGCTTTCTAAGAATGTAAAGAATTTAGTCTTTATAGGTTTAAAATAGACCTTGCCTGTCCCGGCAATCCTGCCCGGGATTAAGACCGAATGCCCGCAGGCAACGCATTTAGTCCCGTATTTTTCGGCTTCTTTCTCTCCGGTGAATTTGGTGACCATGAGCTCGAGGTCTTCCTGCTTAAAGCGGGTGGAATCGCCCACCTTAAAGTAGGTGAGCTTGCCGTCTTTCATCCAGCGGAAGATGGTCTGCTCGCTCACGTCCAGGTAATCGCATGCCTCGCGGATGGAATACCAGTCCCGGCTTTCAGTCCTTTCCGGCGGGGCAGGGGTCTTTGTTTTCTCTACCATACAAACTCCTTTCAATTTTAAACACGAATCACACTAAAGGACGAATGACACGAATTATTCGTGCTATTCGTGTTCGAATTTTCTCTTGAATTACTCATATAGTTTATTACTATCTTTTACTGACTTCTACTATAAGTATAACACATGTCAGTGTTTTGTCAAGTAAAATATTATTTTTATGGAAAGATTTTTAGCCACTGATTTCACAGATTTCCTTTGCACCTTTGCGGTGATGAACGATTGTTTTACTTGAATACAGTGTCTTATTCGGGTAGAATCGGCTGATAATGAGAACCATAAATATCGGTTTGTTTGGGGTGTTCCTGTGCCTGTCCGTTTGCGGATTGTACGCGGCGGAGAACTACCGTGATATCTTTTCTTATTCCAGGCATAAGTTCGACGAAGATTCCGCCGGCGTTTCCGCGCTTGACCGGAGCGCGGTGATTGAAAATAGTTTCTTCTTAAAGGCCGCCTACTCGGCTTCCGTGGTTATCAAGAGCTTCCAGGATGTCCGGGACGGATGGAAGAACAATATCCTTTCGACCGGGACAATTTACAAGCCCGATAAGGATAGCCAGTTAGAAGTTACTTACGGCTACGGGGAAGATTCCGATGACAACCGGGCGAATTATTTCCTCCTGGATATAACCGAGGGTGAGCAAAAAGAGCTGATAGGGCTGGGCGCCCAGCATAATAAGTATTCAAAATATAATTACACCGCCCTATATCTCTCCATGAAATACGAGATAAATATAAAAGCAGCCGTGCGTGGCAGGTATTACTTGAGCTACGATTCCGAGCACCATTATGATTACCGCGTCTGGGCGGAGCTGGAATACACGGCTTATAAAAAGATTTATCTTAACGCCGGTTTTGCCATCGGCGACCGTTTTTATACCGAGGAATACGGCCCGGTAAGCCGGGGCGATTATTATTCGGTTTCAGGAGGGGCGGGGCTTAAATTAAGCGAGAATATGTCCGTAAGGTTTAATTACGAATATATCTCGCGCGAGGCAGAATTCCGGGACGCTAAAAACACCGTATTGCTGGACTGGAAGTTTTAACGGTTGGCTAAGGAAAAGTATAGATATAACCGATTATTAGACATATGGAACGCAAATACAATATTGCCGTGGTCGGCGCGACCGGCGCGGTGGGACTGGAAATACTGAAGATTCTTGCCGAGCGCCGTTTCCCGGTCAAGAGCTTACATCTATATGCCTCGGAGAGGTCGGCAGGAAGAATACTAACGTTTAAGAGTTTAAAGTTCAAGGTTCAAGAGTTAAAGAGGGATTCGTTTAAAGAGGTTGATTTTGCCTTCTTTTCACCCGGCAGCGCGGTTAGCAAAAAATGGGTGCCAATAGCCCAAAAGAGCGGGGCGGTGGTAATCGATAACACCAGCGCCTTCCGTATGGATAAGAATGTTCCGCTGGTCGTTCCGGAGGTCAATGCCCATACGCTTAAGAGCCATAAAGGCATTATTGCTAATCCGAACTGCGCGACCATCCAGTTGGTGGTTGCCTTAAAACCCTTGCATGATTACGCCCGGATTAAAAGGATAGTGGTGACCACGTTCCAATCCGTTTCCGGGGCGGGCCTGCGCGCCTTGAGTGAAATGGAGCAAGAGGCAAGGCTTTACCTCAAATCCCAAACCACAAATTCCAATTTCCAATTTCACCGGCGAATCTTTCCCCACCAGATTGCCTTTAACATAATTCCCCAGATACCGCAATCGGATGCTTTTGAACCAACCGGATATACCGGGGAAGAAACCAAGGTAATCAATGAAACCAAAAAGATAATGGGGGATTATTCCATAAAAGTCACTTCAACCTGCGTGCGCATGCCGGTTTACCGTTGCCACAGCGAATCGGTGAATATAGAAACCGCCAAGCCCTTATCCGTATCAAAGGCGCGTGAACTCTTGCGCAAGGCACCCGGTGTAAGGCTTATGGATGATGTATCCAAAGAACTTTACCCGACTCCCGCGGAGCTTGCCGGATGCGATGCGGTTTATGTCGGGCGCATCCGGAAAGACGCTACGGTAAAAAACGGCCTGAATCTGTGGGTGGTATCGGATAACATCAGGAAAGGCGCCGCTCTTAATGCCGTTCAGATTGCGGAGATTCTCACCGCCGAGGCGCCCCATTCCTGCCGTCAGGGACTCCCTATCATTCGGGTGTCCCCGAATTCCGCTTCGCGGGAGGAGCGGGGCAAAGGACGCTGAGAAAGAAATAAATCATTTTTGCCTTGATTCCTGGCTAAATATTTGATAAAATTCATATTATGAATAAGCTGCTGGAGATTTATGTAGACGGTGCGTCAAGGGGAAATCCGGGGCCGTCGGGCGTCGGCATCTTTATCAAAGACGATAAAGGCAAGGAGCTGGTAAAAAGAGGGGAGTTTATCGGCGAGTGCACCAATAATGTCGCGGAATACGAGGCGCTTAAGCGGGCTTTGAAGCTTGTGCTTAAGGATAAGGCGCTTAAGGCGGATACGCTTGTCTTACGGGTCCATACGGATAGCGAACTGGTGGTCAAGCAGCTGACCGGTTGTTATAAGATAAAAAGCCAGAATTTGATGTCCCTGGTGATAGAGGCCAGGAACCTGATGAAAAAGTTTAAGGCAATAGAGTTTAAACAGATTCCGCGCAAGGACAATAAAATCGCGGATACATTGGCCAATAAATCGATGAACCTTAAGGATGATGTCGACGATTTAAAGGTGACTGTTCTTTGACAATAAGGCGTGTGTGTCTCAGGCATGGCTGGGTTGTAACTAAAGCTTTCAGGTATGTAACCGCTCTATCCGACTACGCGTCGGATAAGGGAGGAAAGTCCGGGCTCCGGAGGGCAGGGTGACTCATAACGAGAGCCGTCCCGCACTCATTTGTAGTAAGAGGTTGTTTGGAGTTTAAGTGATTTATGGCGAGTAGTATATTCTTAAATAAATAATCGCTTCTTTTTACAAATAAGTGCGGGATAAGGGTGAAAAGGTGAGGTAAGAGCTCACCGCTCTGACGGTAACGTCGGGGGCATGGTAAACCCCACCCGGAGAAAGGCCAAACTCCTCGTCCCGCTTTGCGGGATCGGGGATGGCGGGAAAGAGGGCCGGCCCGGTCCTGTATTCTGCGCTTCGGCGCAGGGTTAAACCGCAGGTAGGCCGTTGGAACCCCGATGCGAATCGGGGCAAAGACAAATGGTTACGTAAAACAGAACCCGGCTTATTCCCGAAGGCCCAATACCAACTCCAGCCATGCTTGAGCCATACTTTTTCCAACATTTCACCATCTATATCCGTATATAATATCAGAAAACCCTTTATTAGAATGATGGAATATGCTAAACTCTTATTCGATATCAAAAAGTATTTCCGATAATAAGAGTTGCTATGCCATCAGAAGACAAAGAACTTATCCAGGAGTGCCGGCAGGGGAATAAAGGTTCCTTCCGCCTGCTGGTAGAGCGCTACGAGAAAGCCGGTTACGCCCTGGCGTATAATATGCTTTACGATTATGACCTGGCGCGGGATATTTCACAGGAGGCGTGGATAAAAGTGTATACAAACATCCGGAAGTTTGATTTAAACCGTAAGTTTTATCCGTGGTTCGCGCAGATTGTCAATAACCTGTGCATTGATTACCTGCGAAAACATAAAATAAGAACGAAACCGCTTGAGGAGTTTGACGCGATAAAAAGCGATAAGCCGGTTGATGCCGCGGATATTAATGAAAGGCAGGAAATGGTTCGAAGGCTTCTTCAGAAGCTTCCGGAGAAATACCGGGAAGTTCTGGTCCTGAGCGATATCGAAAGCCTGCCTTCCAAGGAAATAGCCGGCATAATTAAATGTAACGATGCAACGGTGAGGTGGCGGATTCACGAGGCGCGCCAGTTATTTAAGAAGGTGTGGGAAGAATATGAAAGAATGCAATAAGATAAAAGAGCTTTTACCGCTTTATGTGAGCCGGGATATTACGGCTTATGAGGTGGAAACCGTGGAAAACCACCTTGCCCTTTGCGGTGAATGCAAGCGCGAGGCGGAAAAATACCAATCCATAAAATCCGAATTGGGCGGTTTAAAGGAAGTCAGCCGTCCGCCGGAATTCTGGATTGGCTACGAGCGTTCACTTTATGATAAGATAGAAACTATTGGAAGCGCAAAGCCCGCCTGGCAGTTTGCGCTCTTGAGGACTGCGGCGGTGTTGCTCATCGGCATCTTGACTGGATATTTCGTTGCGCCGTTTATAGGCTTAAAATCTCCGCAGGAGACTGTTGAGGAGCCGGGAATCGGCATTGTTAAAGCGGAAGATCCCTCGGTTAAAATAATAGCCAACGAAACACTCGGTCTAAAGCTTTATCCGGTCAGCGAAGCCTTAGGCGCGCATCTCAATATAAATCCGAATTGCGGAATGGTGGTATCCGATTTTATCGGGGAATGTCCGGCGCAGGGATGCGGGTTAATGAAGGGCGATATCATTACGGGAATTAACGGAGAGCCTTTATCAGGCAACTTGGTTCTGCCTTCCGGCAGCAGGATTAACCTGCATATTATCAGGCAGGGCAAGGTTATTAATATCGCAGTCGATTTATTGGAGAAAAGGAGGTAGTTATGAAAAAACTGGCAGGATTTATCATAGTTTTAATGCTGGGGTTTGGAATGGGAATGATAGTGAATTCACTTTATGCCGATGATGGCAAAGAGGAAGCAAAACCTGAACAGGAAGAATTGCAGGTAAAGATAAAGAATTTTATCAAAGACCTCGGAGCGGATGAATCCAAGGTGCGCGATAACGCCACCAAGGAGCTTAAGGATATAGGCGAACCGGCGATTCCGTTCTTGAAAGAGGCTTTAGGAAGCGATGACCCGGAAGTCGTCTGGCGTTCTAAAATTATCCTTAAAGCCATTGAACGCAACAAGCAGAAAGCGGCCAATAAAGAAGAGCCGCAGGAAGATGATAAAGTGCAGGTTTGGCCCAAACTTCCCAAATCATCCAATAATATTCAAATTATCATTCAGGGCAGCCAGCCGTATGAATCATTCAGCCTTTCAAGCGACCAATCGGGCCGGGTTACCGTAACCATCAAGAAAAAGGATAAAGAAGGCGAGGAAAAAGTGGAAACTTACGCCGCGGATTCCATGGAAGAATTTATCAAGCAATATCCCGAACTCGCGGAGAAATACGGATTGAATAAAGAAGAGAAGACGGAAATCCCCGGCATGGACGAAGATGAACTTCTGGAGGATTTCGGCAAGTCATGGGGCAATGAATTCGACCGCGTCCGCAAGCAGATGGAACAAATGGATGAGATGATGAAGAAAATGTTCGAAGGGCAGGGTTTGGATGATTGGCCGGATTTGCCCAGGTTAACGCGCCCCAAGAAATCACCGGAAGAGAAATCCGAACCAAAGCTGGAACTGGGCATGGTCGTTTCCGCGATAGAGCCGGCGCTTAAGGAACAGCTGAGCATCAAGGAAGAAGGCGGCATTCTCGTTCGTGAGGTAAAAAAAGACAGCCTTGCGGAAAAGATGGGATTTAAGCAGTGGGATTTGGTCTTGAAAGTGAATGACGAGGATATCAACAGCATCTGGACATTCCGCAGGCAGATGATGGAAAAACTGGATAAGGGTGAGGTGGAAATTACCGTTATCCGCAAAGCCGAAAAACAGGTGCTGAAGTATAAGAAGTGACTGAAAAGTCATCCCGAATTTATTTCGGGATCCAGTGTAGATTCTGAACCCCGCCTGCCCAGAATAGATGCTGAAATAAATTCAGCATGACAGTTTCGGGGTTCAGAATGACATGTTTCGCGCTCATAGGAGGGGAATCGAGAAAGGAGGATTTGTATGCGTAGTGAAACGAAGTCCCGATGCATATCGGGAAATAGAAAATGGGTGATGGGACTAACGCTTTTTATCGGGATTATTGCCGGGATAATTATCGCCAAATATTACGAGCTTTCCGTAATGCAGGCGGATGAAGAAGCCGACAAGAGGCATGCCAAACTCCAAAAAGAACTGCGGGATACTAATGATCCTATTCAGCTTTTTGCCAAGGTGGCTGAAGTAGTAAAGCCATCGGTTGTTAATATCAGCACTCTTAAAAATATCAACCTGGTTTATGAGGATTTCCCGTTCTTCAGTTCTCCACGCCAGCAACAGCAAATCGGTTCCGGCGTAATCGTGGATGCGGATGGCTATATCCTGACCAATTACCATGTGGTCGGCGGCGCGGATGAGATAAAAGTAATCCTGGCTGATAAAAGGGAATTTAAGGGAAAGGTTATCGGCGGCGATGAGATGACCGACCTAGCTGTGGTTAGAATCAAGGCGAAAAACCTGATACCGGCGGCCATGGGAGATTCCGATTCAACGAAAATCGGTGAATGGGTCGTGGCTATCGGCAATCCTTTTGGGCTGGATAATACCGTGACATCAGGCATTATCAGCGCCCGGCGTGAGGCTTTTAATGTTAGCGGAAAAGGAAATGATTTTATCCAGACTGATGCGGCAATTAATCCTGGTAATTCAGGCGGTCCGCTGGTCAATCTCAAAGGAGAAGTTATCGGCATTAATTCTTCAATCCTTACCAGAAGCGGTGGATACCAGGGAATCGGTTTTGCCATACCTTCCAACCAGGCTAAGATAATCATGGCCAGGCTCATCGAATCAGGGAAAATCCAGCGTCCGTATCTGGGCGTTTACCTGAGTGAAATAAACGAATCACTGGCGCGCCATTATGGATTAAGCGGATTACAGGTATTGCTTAAGGAATTGAAAATAAAAGAGCCGGTTGGTGCTTTTATCATGGGGATAGAAAAGAAATCACCATCTGAAAAAGCGGGCTTGCTGGAAGGCGATGTGGTGGTAATTTATAACAAGGAAAAGATAACGAATCCCGGTGAATTAGTCGCGCTTATCGGCAAATCCAAGATAGGGGATACGGTTGAAGTTACGGTTGTTCGCGATGGCAAGGAACAGTCCTTTAAAGTAACGGTGGGGGAGCGGGAATAAGCGAATATCAGAACATCAGATTATCAGTGGAGTCGGATGGGAGTTGGCATGGAGTTGGGACACGCTGCCTAATCTCAAATAAATCAACATAATACAAACGATTTATTCGTCTAAGCCGTTCGTTTTTGCGGGAAATACGGGTATTTTCATCTCTTATAGCTGGATAGATTCTCGTATCATCCCTTATTGTTCCATATAAGTTCGAGATTAAGAATTCTAAAAATGCCAGAATGTATTAAACTAATCCCGGCAACAGGGCAGTTTTGGGAAGCTTATAAATTTCGCACCCTCCTAGACAGATAAAAACACCCCCCTCTACCCATCCCCCCTATACCCCCAGGGGTATCCCTCTCTGGGGTATACCGAGAACGAAAAGGGAGTATATAGAATTTCTATTTAAGGGGAATAAAACTAATTATTCGGGTAAGAGCCGGTATCACTACCCCCTCTACCCACCTCCCCTATACCCCCCTCCCTAACCCCATTCTGGGGGAGTAGAAAAACTGGGATAGAGGGTGCGAAGGTAAAACGAACATATTGATTAAAAAAGTCCACAGCACCAAAAGCTTACTTTTGTGTGCACTTGACTGCCCCAAAAACCATGTTTTTTGGGCATTTTGTAAGGTGCGAAGCCTACCTTTAGGGGCGGATTTAGCTCATCCGTTTAATCCACTTATTGATTCTAAATATATTGAGAATGGGAGCGAATATACCTGTCTCGCTGGCAAGGCGGGTGGGTTTTTATACCCATGGTTCCCTTTTTCAGTTGACAAAGTTCCCTTTTTGGGTTGACATAATCAGTGTGTATTTATGTGTGTTTATTTAGCCGTCAGTTTTTCCATTATCGCTGGATGAGCGAGTCGCCTTTTATCCTGCCGCGGTATGTCTTCATTATTTTCCCTGCATAAAATGCCGTCTTTTTAGCAAGCAGGTTATTATCCTTCTTTCCGAGCGGCTTAAACCTGCAGGGCGTTTGTCAGGATTTACCCACGCACCACCATGGGGTGCGGGATTTCGCTCACAAAACCCCGTAATCCAAAGATACCATCCCGCCCCGATGTACATCGGGACGGGGTGGAGCTTCACTACAAATACGAGCAGTCCGCGGTGCGGGTCATCGCCAAAGACTATGCTTTGAAATTCATCACCCGGATATTCTGAAGCCCCCCGACGTTCGTCGTGGGGCTCCCTATCAATCCCCGGCCTGGGGCGGGAAGTAAAGCTGAGCGGGGTCTATTATCAAAGGCGCGGAATTCCTTATTAAGGAAAAATAATCAGGAAAACGGTAACGCATATTCTGACTATATGACTTAACCTCCGGCAGTTCAAGGCAGCTATACCACAAACTATTAGTAAAATCTTGATTTATTGCCTCGCCTTGGGTATACTTTAAGCCCATAATGAAGAAATCAACCAAACTCACTGCCGTGGCGCTTTCCATATTCCCCGGACTGGGCCAAATCCTGACCGGCCGATACATGCGAGGGTTTATCCTTTTTTTCTCCTTCCTCCTCTTTATGGATTTCGCGCTGGTAATCATCCCTTGCCTCTGGAGCGATTATTATGTAAGGGATATTTCACGTGCTCTGGTTATTTCATCCGTTCTTATCTGGTGTTATAATATTATGGATATCCTGCGGATTGTCTGGTGGCTCGAAAGGGCTTCGCTTACTGAGAAAAAAGCCCCGTTTTTCCAAAAGACAATCGCCTATTACCTGCAGAATAACTTCCCCGAAGCGCGCAAGGAACTTAAAAATATACTGCGCCTGGACCGTGATGACGCGGATGCGCTCTTTTACCTGGGGGCGATAGCGCATCGGGAAGGGAAGTATCCGGCGGCGATTCGGTTCTTCCATTATTGCCTCCAATTAGACCAGACGGAAAAATGGAGATGGGAAATTTCCCAACTAATCGCCGGGCAAGGACAGTAATTGTATTAATATATTTGAAAAGTGCTGAGTTATTTGATTACTTATTGCTTAAGCTCTAAAAGAAATAATTTTATATGGCAGAACAATTGACTTACAAAAGCTCCGGGGTGGATACCCAAGCCAAGGACGGCGTGATTGACCGTATCTTCAAGATGATGCGCCGGACTTATGATCCGCGGGTGATAGAATTACCTTGGGGTTTTTCCGGATTGTTTTCGCTCCAGTCCAAGCACCAGCTTTTCAGGAAGGCGTATAAGAATCCGGTCCTGGTTGCCTGCACAGATGGAGTGGGCACCAAGCTCAAGATTGCCGTGATGATGGATAAGCACGATACGGTCGGGATTGACCTGGTTGCCATGAGCATTAACGATTTGATTGTCTGCGGGGCGGAACCGCTTTTCTTCCTGGATTACCTGGCAGTCGGGAAAGTAGAGGAGAATGTTATTGTTGATTTGGTCAAGGGCATTGTCACCGGATGCGAGCAGTCCGGTTGCGCCCTTTTAGGGGGCGAAACAGCCGAGATGCCCGGATTTTATCCGCCCGGCGAATATGATATGGCCGGATTTGCCGTCGGCATGGCGGAAAAGAGCCGCATCATTACCGGGAAGGGCATAAAAGCGGGAGACATAGTAATTGGATTAGCTTCAAACGGCATCCACAGTAACGGTTATTCTCTGGTCAGGAAAGTGTTTTTTGACAAGGCACATATGAAGGTTTCAACCCATATCGACGAGTTTGGCTCCACTTTAGGCGAGGAACTTTTGAGGCCGACCAGGATTTATGCCAGGGCGATGCGTGATTTACACCGCTTTTACCGGGTGAAGAACGCCATTAAAGGCATCGCGCATATCACCGGAGGCGGAATAATGGAAAATGTCCCGCGCGTCCTGCCAAAGGGCGTTTCGATTGAAATAGAAAAAAGCAAATGGAAAGTCCCGCCGGTATTTTCCGTAATCCAGAAAACAGGTAATGTTCCCGAACAGGAAATGTTCAGGGTTTTTAATATGGGAATCGGCCTTATAATCATCGTGGATTCTTATTTCGCCGGGGCGATATTGAAACGTCTGGTGAAAAGCGGAGAAAAGCCTTTTGCCATCGGGCAGGTCAAAAAAGGCAATCAGCAGGTCATCATAAAATAGGAGAATATAAAAATGAGCCGTAAAATTATTATGTGTTTGATGTCATTGGGCTTGGCTTTTGCGTTTTTAGGTTTCGGCTGCGCTTCTTCATCCAAGCTGAATGATTGCATCATGGAAATAAACCGCTTGCGTACGCAGACCGATTATTTCAATAAGGAAAACCAGGAATTAAAGGCAAAGATGAAGGATTTTGAAGGTAACATAGAAAGGCTGAAGTTTGATTTGGGGCTTGTCCGGAAAGAAGTGATGGATATGAAAAGTGGTGGTCCCCAGCCGACCCAGCCCGAACAGGTTGATAAACTGATAAAGGAATTGGCCAATCCGGAATCCGATATCGCATTGGTAAGCGAAAAACTACGCGAATACGGGAAACAATCCGTAATCGCCTTGGTCCAGAGATTGAAGGATACGGATATTGATTTTTTAAGGCGGGTGGAAATGTCTTTAGAGCGGATGGCTCCTTCGGATGCTGTGCCGCTTCTTCTGGATGCTTTAAGGCAGCCGGAAATCCGTAATTCTGCCGCCAGGGTATTGGGGCGGCTTAACGACCGCTCGGCTGTTTTACCGCTTGCCGAATATCTTAAAAAAGGCGAGGA
Organism: Planctomycetota bacterium; assembly: GCA_016207825.1. Classification (NCBI taxonomy): domain Bacteria; kingdom Pseudomonadati; phylum Planctomycetota; species Planctomycetota bacterium. The sequence continues at coordinate 239,336 of JACQZI010000008.1, forward strand.
TTCAGATTTTGTGTTTACAGTGGCCGAATCGCTGGTTAAACTGAAAGACCGGCGGGGGATACCGGTCTTGATAGAAAACCTGAAAAGCGATAATTCTGCCAGGCGCGCTTTGTCTTTTGACGCTCTTTCCAAATCCACCGGGCAGACTTTTAATTATAAGCCGTATCTTTCCGAAGAGGAGCGGATTATGGCCGTGCAGAAATGGGAAGAGTGGTGGGCTAAAGAAGGCGATAAGTTCGATTTTAAATAATAATGCCTATGGCCGAGAATGATTGCTTCCGCGTAATATTGCGGCAAAAAATAGTTTCGATCGTCAGGGCAAGCCATCCGGAAGATGCCGAAAACACCGTTCGGGCGATAGCCAAAGGCGGCATTAAGGCAATAGAAATTTCCCTGAATACACCTGGTGCTTTGAAGGCCATTGGAAATATCTTAGCCGATAAAAAGCGCGATTTTTTTATCGGAGTCGGTACGGTGCTTGAGCTTTCCGTTTGCAAGCAATTATTGAGGATGGGAGTGGATTTTTTGGTTTCGCCTGTGGCGGATGAGAAGATTATCCGGCTTTGCAAGAAACACAAGAAAGTTATGATTCCCGGTGCCTTTACCCCAACTGAAATATTGAATGCCCAACGTTTGGGAGCTGATTTAGTAAAAATATTCCCGGTTTCTTCAGTCGGAGCTCTTTATATAAAAGACCTCAAAACACCATTCCCTGATATTCATCTGGTTGCGACCGGGCAAGTGAATAGTGAAAATATTAATGAGTATTTTGAGGCGGGCGCTTCTGCCGCAGCAATCGGTGGGGCGATTGCCAACCCAAAGGCAATTAGCGAGGGTAATTTTGCTTCCATTACACGCCGTGCCGAACACTTCCTGAAATTATCGGAAAAGTGAAATTTTACTTGAAATTCCCAGCGGGATTTGCTATGATATAAAATTCTTGTTTTAGGATATTTTGGAATTATTATTTATGGTTAGGACTATAGTCCTAACCATTGAAAATCACATTGGTTATTGTGTAATAATTTTCTTATTATTAGAAGGAGGAAAGGATATGAAGCTGAAACCGTTAGGAGACAAGGTTTTGGTGCAACGAGTTGAGGGAGAGACCAAAACCAAGGGCGGCATAGTATTGCCGGATACTGCCAAGGAAAAGCCGAAAGAGGGTAAAGTGATTGCCGTAGGCGAAGGGAAACTGCTTGATAGCGGCAGCCGTTCAAAACCCAATGTCAAGGTGGGGGACCGTGTAGTTTTCGCGTCTTTCGCCGGAAGCGAAGTGAAAGTGGAAGAAAAAGAATATCTTATAATGCCCGAGGAAGATATCCTCGCAGTGATTGAATAATTAATTTAGCTAAAAGGAGGAAGTATAGTATGGGAGCAAAAAGGATTCTTTACGACCAGGACGCTCGCGAAGCAATCAAGGAAGGCGTGGTTGCTTTATCAAAAGCCGTTAAGGTTACTCTGGGCCCGAGAGGGCGAAACGTAATTCTGGAAAAGAAATTCGGCGCGCCGACCATAACCAAAGACGGCGTAACCGTGGCAAAAGAAATTGAACTTAAGGATCCGTATGAAAACATGGGGGCCCAAATGGTTAAGGAAGTTGCCTCCAAAACCAGTGATATCGCCGGAGACGGGACAACCACTGCCACATTGTTAGCCGAAGCAATTTTCCTGGAAGGGCTTAAAAATGTTGCGGCCGGTGCCAATCCGATGGAACTGAAAAACGGCATCGAAAAAGCCGTCGAGACCATTGTCGATGAGCTTAAAAAGATGAGCGTTAAGGTTAAAGGCAAGGAAGAAATCGCACAGGTCGGTTCGATTGCCGCCAATTCCGATACCGAAATAGGCAACATGATTGCCGAAGCTATGGAAAAAGTTGGCAAGGACGGCGTTATTACCGTTGAAGAAGGAAAAGGCCTGAAGACCGATGTAGAATGGGTGGAAGGTATGCAGTTCGACCGCGGTTACATTTCTCCTTATTTTGTCACCGATACGCAGAATATGGAAGCTGTCCTAGACGACGTCTATATTTTGATTTACGAGAAAAAGATTTCAGCCGTAAAAGACCTGGTTCCCTTGCTGGAAAAAACAGCAAAGACCGGAAGGCCTCTCTTAATAGTTGCCGAAGAGATTGAAGGCGAAGCCTTGGCTACTTTGGTGGTTAATAAGCTCAGAGGCACATTGAGAATTTGTGCGGTAAAAGCACCCGGTTACGGCGACAGGCGTAAATCCATGCTGGAAGATATTGCGGTTCTGACCGGTGGACAGGCTATTTTTGAAGACCTCGGCATAGAGTTGGAAAAGCTGGAGCTTAATCAACTCGGCCGTGCAAAGAAGGTTACGGTCGATAAGGATAACACCACGATTATCGAAGGCGCGGGAGATACCAAAGCCATTCAGGGGAGAATCAACCAGATCAGGAAAGAAATGGAAACAACCACTTCCGATTATGACAAGGAAAAACTTCAGGAAAGGCTTGCCAAACTTACCGGTGGAGTTGCCCAGATTAATGTCGGTGCGGCTACCGAAGTCGAGATGAAAGAACGTAAAGCCCGCATTGAAGATGCTCTACATGCCACCAAGGCAGCGGTTGAAGAAGGCATTCTGCCTGGCGGCGGAGTAGCCCTTTTGAGGAGCATTGCCGCTCTTGATAAAATCAAGGCGAAAGGCGATGTGGCAACTGGCGTGGATATTATTCGACGTTCGCTGGAAGCCCCGATAAAGCAGATTGCCGATAACGCCGGAATTAACGGCGCGGTGGTTTGCCAGAAAGTCAGGGAAGAAAAAGGCAATTTCGGGTTTGATGCCGGAAAGCTGGAGTATACCGATATGGTGAAATCAGGGATTATTGATCCGACTAAGGTTGTCCGTTCGGCTTTGCAGTACGCTTCAAGCGTTGCTTCGCTGCTCCTGACGACCGAAGCGGTAATCGGTGAAATTCCTGAGAAAAAGGAAAAGATGCCTCCGATGCCTCCGGGAGGCGGCGGGTACGGCGGAGAAGATATGTATTAAGGATATTTGCCTAAACTAAAATCAGAGGGGCGTGCCGAAAGTCGCGCCCCTCTTTTCATTTGCAAGATTATTTGTTAAATTATATTTTTTTATTGCATTCCATTCTGAAATATTGTAATCTTTAGATTAAATTTAAAAAGGAATATTAGAAATGTCATTTACGCCGAGAGAAATTTTTCTGACCAAAGGAGTCGGACGCCATAAGGAGGAATTAGCCAGCTTTGAAGAATCCTTGCGAGATGCCGGTATTGCCCATCTTAATCTCGTCCATGTCTCAAGCATTTTTCCCCCGTATTGCATACTCGTCTCTCGCGAAAGGGGATTGAAGAAGCTTAAACCGGGGCAGATTACTTTTTGCGTGCTGGCGCGCAATTCAACCAATGAGAATAGGCGCCTGATTGCCACGTCAATAGGCCTGGCGATTCCTACAGACCGCAGCCAGCATGGATATCTTTCCGAACACCATAGTTTCGGAGAGACCGATGACCAGTCAGGAGATTATGCGGAAGATTTGGCCGCTTCAATGCTGGCCACCATTTTAGGATTGCAATTTGACCCCGATGCGAACTGGGATAAGAAAAAAGAGATTTGGAAGATAAGCGGTGAAATCGTAAAAACCACCAATATAACCCAATCCGCAATCGGCGCAAAAGGTCTCTGGACAACCTCAATTGCCGTTGCTGTGTTTATTCCTTAGAGCTGATGAAATCTTCAGACCTGTTGCCTCAATTCCGACAAGGCGAAAAATCAAAGTTCATTATTTTGCCGGTGCCGTACGAAAAAACCACTTCTTATAAAAAGGGGGCGGCTAAGGGGCCTGAGGCGATTATTTCCGCGTTGAACCAGGTGGAGTTTTACGATGAGGAGTTAATGACAGAAACGTGGCGTTTTGGGGTTCACACTATTCCGTTAAAGAAGATAAAATCAGCTTTGCCATTTAGTGCGCCACCGGAGAAATTTCTACCAAAGCTTTCCGGATATATTGAAAACTTTGTCCGGAACAGCCGTGTTATCGTCGGATTAGGCGGGGAGCATTCTATCAGTTACGGTTTGGTGAAGCCGTATTGTGACAAATACAAGGACCTTTCGGTTTTGCATTTTGACGCGCATTCTGATTTGCGTGATGAATACAACGGCACTCCCTATAGCCACGCATCCGTAATGAGGCGCATTTCTGAATTATCTCCGGTTACCCAGGTCGGTATTAGAAGTATCAGTGAAGGTGACTACAAGATAATCAATAAAGGCAATATCCGGACTTTCTTTGCGCACCAAATGCGCGGCAAGGATATTAAAAAGATAGCTAAACAGATTGATAAGACTCTTTCCGGGAATGTCTATATTACGATTGACCTTGATGTCTTTGACCCAGCATATATGCCCGGGGTAGGGACGCCTGAGCCGGGTGGTTTATCATGGTATGAAATCCTTGATATCTTAAAGACGATTTGCCATACTCACACGATTGTTGGGTTTGATGTTGTGGAACTTTGTCCGTTAAAAGGAAATAATATATCCGAGTTCACCGCGGCAAAACTTGTTTACAGGATGATTGGTTACCTGACGACTTGATTTATGCGTATCAAATATATTGTTTTATCGTTACTTATTTGCGTTATTTTCCCGCTTGCTATAGTAACACAGGAAGATTTTTTTGGTGATGCTTTTTACGTCAATAACGGTAGCATGGTGACCAGCCCGGAGTTTTATAACATTAAACAGTTATGGGTTGAAATCGGCAAATTGAACCCGGATATAGTAACTAAGAATAAGTTGAAAGAGTATCAGCGTCAATTGGAAGGTTATATTGAAGACCTGGAAAAACAGTGCCTTTGCGGCAGGTGGACGAAACAGTTTTTATTGTACGAAATGGATTATCTATGTTCTGAATTGATCAGAAAAAAAGATAATATTGAGACAAAAACCTTACCCGAGGAAGAACGTGCTATAACGTTTTGGAAAGAATTGGAATTTTGTAATGAAGGTGGGGTTACCTTGCTGACGTTGAAGGAATATGATACTTGGCTAGGGACTTTGCTGGCAAATCGTTTTCGCCGGACGTTTAAGAATATGGCCGGCATGTCATTTAAGAAACGCCTTGAGGCGCTTAAAATAACGGCCGATCAATATAAGGATAAAATCATTAAAGCCTTTGATAAAGTTGCCGAATATCAAAATTTATCCGCAGCAACATTCCATAACGTTATTATAGGAAAGAGCAAGGATGAATTGAAAAATATAATGTTCCGCTCCGGGAATGAGTGGGTTGAACACAACTCCCGTAAAGGCAGAGAATTTTTTGAGACAGACCTGATTGAAATTAAATCCATAGACGATATTAAAGTAGTGTTAACTGACCGCAGACATGTTATTTTGGAAGGAGGCTCTTTTGTTACCGGATGGGAGATTTTACCGAATATTCCGGAAACCCTTGGACAAGAAATTGACAAGCTGATTGAGTTGTTAAATAACGATGATTGGGAAACCAGGGAAAATGCCACGAAAGAACTCATCGGGATAGGAGATTCCGTTGTCAATCCATTGAAGGAATCATTAAACAGCCGAGAACCGGAAGTCCGGATGCGTGCCAGTATGATTATTAAGAAAATAGAACAGGCGAAAGATCCGCTTCTTCAGATACGTACTGTTATTGAATCATACATGAGCCAACATCAGGCAATTCCGCTAAAGGAATTACTTCAAATAGGTGATATTAACCAGATTGCGAAGGTATTAGGGCCGATGCTTAGCGAAAGCCAAAATGAAATGATATCTGAAGAAGAAGCAATGTCTGTAGAGTTATTATATAAGTTATACGAAGAGGTAATGGGTGAGGTTGAGCAGAACCGCTAAAGTAATTTTAACCTTAATTAGTTTTATCCGGTAAAGTTATTGCATATCAAAAGACCCGCGTATTAATGCTGTTCGGGTAATCATACCTTTTTTTCACCAGCCGGTTTTGCTGCCGGGGCTGGTTGGGCAGGGGTAGCGGTGCCTTCTTCTTTCTTGGCGCCGGTTAGTGCAGCCAGTTTTTTCCCGTTCATAATCCTTATTTTACGCTGAGCCCGCTTGAGGTTTTTATGGAATGACCTTAATTCTTCAGGTTTGGATTTATCTTTGTTTTTCTTGGATTCACTAATTTTACTTTTCAAAACTTTAACTTTTTCCTGCAGAATTTCTAATTTTACCATAATCCTCCTTTAGTGCGTTATTTAAAGGTTATCATTTAATCTTATTTAAATATAACTGTCAAGTTTTATTGGACATATATCGTCTGTTGTGGTATAATAACGATTTTTAATACCCACAAAAATTCTGCCTATAGCTATGAGAAATAATTTGATATCCGTACGCGGAGCGAAAGAACATAACCTAAAAAACATCAATATGGATATCCCGCGTGATAAGCTGGTTGTGGTAACCGGTGTGTCCGGTTCCGGAAAATCTTCTTTGGTTTTTGATACTATCTATGCGGAGGGGCAGCGCCGGTATATTGAAAGCCTTTCTGCTTATGCACGCCAATTTCTTGAGCAGATGACCAAACCGGATGTGGAGCATATCGAAGGGTTGCCCCCGACTATTTCTATTGAACAGCGTTCATGGGTGGGAACGCCGCGTTCTATCGTCGCGACAACCACAGAAATATATGATTATTTAAGAGTTCTTTTCGCCCGTATCGGCCAGGCTCATTGCTACAAATGCCAAAGGGAAATAACCATACAATCATCCCAACAAATAGTTGATCAGATTATGAAACTCCCGTCAGGAGCAAGGGTTATCCTTTTGTCGCCTGTGGTTAGGGGCAGGAAAGGAATCCACCGCGATGTTTTTGACCGCATAAAAAGAGAAGGGTTCGTCCGTGTCCGGGTGGATGGCAAGTTGCTGGAAATGGCAACAGTAAAGAAGCTTAATCTTCCCAAGAATAAAAAACATAATATAGAAATATTGGTTGACAGGATTGTTCTTGACGAAAATATCCGTAACCGCTTAAGCGATTCGGTTGAAACCGCCTTGCGGTTAGGAGAGGGGTTGATAATTGTAAGTCGTGAAAATAACGGGCATTGGGAAGATACTGTTTACAGCGAACATTATGCTTGCCCTGAATGCGGTGTTAATATTGCCGAACTTTCTCCCAGAATGTTTTCGTTTAATTCACCGTACGGCGCCTGTTTGGTTTGTAATGGGTTAGGGACAAAAATAGAATTAGATGTTGAATTGATCGTTCCGCAGCCTGGTCTTTCTCTGAAAGAAGGAGCGGTTGAACCTTTTCGCAGGTTAGGACACCGCATGGCAATATATTACTATTCGGTGCTCCGGGACTTTGCCCGTTCCTTTGAAGTGAGTTACGAAATGCCTTTTTATAAAATACCGGAATCAAAGCGCAAGATTCTTCTTTACGGTTCTAAGCCGGAAGATGAGGAACGCTACGGCGCCTCGTTTGAAGGTATCGTGCCCATGTTGGAACGGCGTTTTCATAATACAACCAGCGATTATGTGAAAAGGCGTATTATGGATTACATGAGTGAGTTGCCATGCCCGTCATGTAACGGGGCAAGGCTTAGACCTGAGCCTTTGGCTGTCAGGATAGGAGGTAAGAACATCCACGAAATAATTAAAATGACTATTGAGTCTGCTTACGATTTCTTCTGTAAATTAAGCCTTAATGGCGAAGAAGCATTAATTGCAAAAGGATTAATGAAAGAAATAAAAGGCCGTTTAAACTTCCTGATAGATGTCGGCTTGTCTTATCTTACTCTAGACCGCAAAAGCAGCACGTTAGCCGGAGGAGAATCGCAGCGTATCCGCTTGGCTTCTCAGGTTGGTTCCGGATTAGTCGGCGTATGTTACGTTCTTGATGAGCCGACTATCGGTTTGCACCAGAGCGATAATGAGCGTTTGCTGGGCACTCTTAAAAGGTTGCGTGATTTAGGCAATACGGTCATAGTGGTGGAACATGATGAAGATACTATCAGAACCGCTGATTATCTTTTTGATATAGGCCCTGGGGCAGGTAAGCACGGTGGTGAAATTATTTCCCAGGGTACGTTTGAAGAAGTAATTAAGCAGAACAAAACTCTTACAAGCCAGTATTTGACGGGCACTCTTAAAATTCAATTCCCTAAAGAGCGCCGCCCGATAAAAGAAGATAATATGTTGCAGATAATCGGAGCGCGGGAAAATAATCTTAAGAATATAAATGTGAATATTCCGTTGGGATGCTTTTGCTGCGTTACCGGAGTTTCCGGTTCAGGGAAAAGCACTTTGATTGAGGAGGTGTTGTATAAAGGATTACGCCGTAAGCTTTATAAAACCCGCGAAAAGGCAGGAGTTCATAGTGAGATTATCGGCACGGAAAACATCAACCACGTTATCGTTATAGATCAGTCCCCGATTGGCCGGACCCCTCGTTCGAATCCAGCGACTTATACCGGAGTATTTGATGAGATAAGGAAATTATTTGCCCAGACCAAAGAAGCTAAAATGCGCGGATATCAGTCAGGAAGGTTCAGCTTTAATCTTAAAGGCGGTCGTTGTGCTTCCTGTGAAGGGCAGGGGACTAAAGTGATTGAAATGCACTTCCTGCCTGATGTTCATATTGTCTGCGCCGAATGCAAAGGCAATCGTTATAATAGGGAAACACTTGAAATAAAATATAAAGGGAAAAATATTGCAGAGGTGTTGGATATGGAAATAACCAGTGCCCTTGATTTCTTCCAGAATATTCCTTCAATATACCAGATTCTTAAAACGCTTGATGATGTCGGATTGGGATATATGACCCTGGGACAATCATCCATTACGTTATCCGGTGGTGAAGCGCAGCGGATAAAACTGGCTTCCGAATTGACCAGTGTATCAAACAGCCAGACACTTTACCTTTTAGATGAACCTACTACCGGCTTGCACTTTTCGGATATATCCAAGCTGCTTAAAGTCCTTAACGAATTGGTTAACCGTGGTAATACTGTTTTAGTGATTGAACACAATCCCCATGTTATAAAGATGGCCGATTATTTGATAGATCTCGGCCCGGGCGGGGGAGACCATGGTGGGAAAGTGGTGGCAACAGGAACTCCCGAAGAAGTGGCCGCTAATCCCCATTCGATTACGGGTAAAGTAATTAAAAAGTATTTAGGGTCCAATTAAAATTGACACCGATTGGATAAGGTGGTTAACTCATGATTTAAGGAGTAAAAAATGGCTTTTTTTTCCAAGCGTAAATTGAGAAGGGTCCAAACTGACCGTGTCAAGTCTGCCTCGGGGCAGGAAAATGGTTTTGGAAGCACAAGACCTCTTACCAATATCCTGCTTGGCGTTTTGGCGGTGGTGATAATCATCGCTGTTCTGGGGATTAACCATGCCGAAGATGTTGCATCGCTTATCACCATCATATTTGTCACGTCTATGGTGGTGTTTATCATGGGTTGTTATCTTTTTACACTGGAAGCGCATTTGTTTTCCTATTTAACCAGGATATTTTCGTTTAGTTTGTTGTCACTTTCTTTATTTGTATTTATTACGTTGTTTCAGCAATTTGGTTGGAAATTGGACTATTATCATTTTTTACCGATTACTTTACTTACCATGATTATCACTGTGGGGTACTCACGGGAACTGGCGATTATCAATGTTTTCTTCCAGGCTTTTCTTCTTTGGGCAATCAATCATCCTGTATTTGATGTCTTAATGCTTCACTGCCCGGCTTCAATAATAGCATCGCTTGGTTTAGTCAATATCAGGAACAGGTCGAAAATCATCAGATTAGGCATCGCTTCCGGGATTATTCTTTTTATCATGATTATTGTAAAAGGAATTATTGATAATAAACTTCCATCGGATATATTTTCCGTGCTGTTCTGGTCTTCGGAGACGATTGAAAATGCTTTGAGGGGGCTAGGGAACGGGGTGATTTCCGGCTTTATACTTTTAGGTATTCTTCCCGCTCTGGAAAAGATTTTCGGGGTGGTGACCAACCTTTCGCTTTTAGAGCTGGCTGATTTAAACCAGCCGCTCTTGAAGCGGCTGGCCCTTGAAGCGCCCGGAACTTACCACCATTCTTTAAGGGTTGGTGACCTGGCGCAGGCCGCGGCAGAGGCAATCGATGCTGATGCTATGCTTGCCAGGGTCGGCGCGTATTACCACGATGTCGGTAAACTCAATAAACCGGAATATTTTGTGGAAAATGAAGCCGGAACTAATAGCAAACACAAAGACCTTTCGCCGACCATGAGCACCTTGATTATTACCGCTCATGTTAAAGATGGATTGGAAATGGCGAGAGAAGGAAAGTTGCCAAAGAAAATCCAGGCTTTTGTGTCACAGCATCATGGCACCTCCGTCATGAAATATTTCTATCGAGAGGCATTAGAAAAGGTTGGAAGTAATGGTAATGATGACGAAGCGGCCGAGAAAAATGGTTCGGATAAAGAAACGGTGGATGCGGAATCATTCCGTTATCCAGGCCCTAAACCGCAGTTTAAAGAAGTGGGTATTGTCCTTTTGGCCGATGGCGTTGAGGCGACATCCCGGACCATCCGTAATATTACGCCGGGGAAACTGAAAAGCATGGTCCATGATATTGTGATGGCGCGCTTGGCAGAAGGGCAGTTGGACCAGAGCGACCTTACCATGAGGGATTTTAAGAAAATAGAGGATACTTTTATCAAAGTTTTGGCGGGCATTTTCCACGCTCGCATTGAATATCCTAAAGCGCAGCCCGGCGAGTCTTCTTAGCACAGCCATGATAAAAATCCATATAGCCAACCGGCAGGGATATCTTACTGTGAATCGTTCCCTGATAGTAAAAATATATAAATCCGTCCTTAAGGGAAAACAGAGTGGGAATGTTTCGGTTAGCCTTGTTATAACCGATAACAGGACAATCCGCGAAACAAATAGGTTGTTTCTTAGGCATAATCGTATTACCGATGTTATGAGTTTCCCGTTATCAGATGATTCGGACAATTTGCTCGGAGAGATTTTTGTCTCAGCCCAAAAGGCTCTCCAGGAATCACGTAAAAGAAAAATACCGGCTCAACAGGAATTGTTACGCTACTGTGTTCACGGTCTTTTACATTTATTAGGCTATGATGATACTACTCTTTCTAAAAAGAAGATAATGTGGGAAAAACAGGAAGCATTAATTAACTTATACTTCAATCCCAGTTGTTGACCTTAGTCTTCAGGGAAATCTGTATCGGGTCTGTTACTTCCTCGGGTGTATGAGCGTCTTTGCTCCATAGATCATATCTTGTGATGTTACGGGCCTCAGGTGGCGGTGGATTCCTGCTTGAGTAATTGTGCTGTTGGTTATTTCGGTAATAATAAGGATATCCCAAATGACTCATCCACTCGCCGTTACTTCCGATTTCATGCGACTTAAAAGGGTAATACTCTTTTTTAGGAGGGTCGCTTAATGGGTCGCCTTTTAATTCCGATACGAAAACATTCGAGGAAAAGCTGGATTTGTCTTGGGGATAGCGGGAATGGTCGGCATAATAGGATTCTAAAGACTTTGCCATTTCCAAGATTTTAGCGTTTGAGGTTTTTTCTTTTGAACCGTTTATTAAGGGAGGAAGATTGATCATTAAGGCAGCCGCTAAGATGCATATTATGGCTATGACCACCAATATTTCAATCAAAGTAAATCCGTTTTGTTTCTTTATCATAAGAGTCCTTTTCTATATAAATATAACACAAAGCTTTTGTTTTGTCACCTAAATTTTGGATAACCAGTGATTTTTATTTATTTCTTGCCTTCAGGTGAATCATCAGGACCGATATATCTGCAGGGGTTATGCCGGCAATACGGCCGGCCTGTCCTAATGAAATCGGGCGGAATTTTTCCAGCTTGTTCTTTGCTTCTTTGCTTAAATGTGAGATTGTCAGGTAGTTAATGTCAGCAGGAAGTTTCAGGCCTTCCATCTTCTTGGCGCGTTCTATCTGAACTATTTGCCGTTTAAGATAGCCCTCGTATTTGACTTCTATTTCCACCTGTCCTTTTGCCTCTTTGGAAATATCAAGTTTCTTCAAAGCGGGCGACAGCTTTTCCAATTCACTATAAGGCATCCTGGGGTTTTTCAGGAACTGGTATAATGTTTTCCCTTTATATTTATTTTTCTTGAGGAATTCAATCCCTTTTTGAATCTCTGATTCTTTTTTATCCAGAGCATATTTTTGTTTCTTATTAATCAAACCAAATTCATATCCGTATTTCATCAGTCGCCTATCCGCATTATCGCTTCGCAGCATCAGGCGGTATTCAGCGCGTGAAGTAAACATCCGGTATGGTTCGGTTGGGCCGAGCGTAATCAGGTCGTCAATTAAAACTCCGATATATGCCTCGTCGCGCCTCAGGATAAACGGCGGCTTATTCTTTAGTTTTAGAACTGCATTTATCCCTGCCATTATTCCCTGTGCCCCGGCTTCCTCATATCCGGAAGTTCCGTTTATCTGACCGGCTAAAAATAGGTTTTCTATTTGCCTTGTTTCAAGATTAGGTTTTATCTGGTAGGGGAGCACGAAATCATATTCTATCGCATATCCGTAACGCAGGAATTTTGCCTTTTCTAAGCCATTAATGGAATGAACCATGTCTTCCTGCACATCCTTGGGTAGGCTCGTTGAAATTCCATTGCAGTATATCCATTCCGTATCTTTTCCTTCCGGTTCCAGGAATACCTGGTGCTGGGGAGCTTCGGCAAAGCGTACCACTTTATCTTCTATGGAAGGGCAGTAGCGCGGGCCTACGGCCTTAATTTGTCCTGTATATAACGGTGCACGCTTCAGGTTTGAATTGATAATCTTATGCGTTTGAGCATTTGTATGGGTAATGTAACACGGAACCTGTTCCTGTGAGATTTTCTCCGTTGAATAGGAAAAAGGCATCGGGCTTTTATCGCCCGGTTGGGGAATTAACCGGCTGAAATCAATGCTTCCTGCGTCCAAGCGCGGGGGCGTGCCGGTTTTTAATCTGCCTATTTCCAGTCCGAGCTTTCTTAAACTGCCTGATATATTTTCAGCCGAAAGTTCATTTATCCTTCCACCGATTGATTTTTCCGGTCCGATGTGGATAAGCCCTTTCATAAAAGTGCCGGTGGTGATAATCACCATATCTCCCTGATAAACTTTTCCTTTATGCCCTTTAACCCCGACTGCTTTATTCCCTTCAGTGATTATTTCATCTATGATATCCTCTGTTAATGTAAGGTTGGATTGCTTCTCCAGAACATTTCTCATGTAATATGAATAAGACTGTTTATCGCATTGGGCGCGGGGGGATTGAACAGCCGGACCTTTGCCGGTATTAAGCACCCGGAATTGTATTCCGGTAGCATCCGTGGCGCGTGCCATTTCTCCTCCTAAGGCGTCAATCTCCCGGACTAATTGTCCTTTGGCAAGCCCGCCGATGGCGGGATTACAGGACATCTGTGCGATTGTTTCCAGCTTGATTGTGAGGAGAAGCGTCTTAGCGCCCATCCGTGCGGAAGACAAGGCCGCCTCGCATCCGGCATGCCCAGCGCCGACCATAATTACTTCATATTTCCGGTCCATTGGTGTAAGATTATATCATATCCGCAATAATAAATCAATTTCTACCGCTTTTCCGCGGCTAGCCGTTTAATTAATAATTGACAATATAAATATGCTAAACTATAATCTTTCCTATGCTTGACGCCAAATTAAAAATTCGTGAGTTCAAGTCGCTGGATGAATTCCGCACCTGGTGGGAAGGAACTGAGGTTGCTCATTTCTGCCGGGATTATCCGGAAGAGGTTGCTTCGCTCAAGGAACATCCTGATATAAAACTTTGGCTAACCGTTCTGGAAAATATTCCGAAGCCACTGCCGGTCGATTTTAAGACTTTCGGGAAATATACCATCGAAAAAAAATTAGGGCAGGGCGGGATGGGGGTTGTTTATTTAGCCTATGACCAGATTTTAAAACAAGCGGTTGCCCTTAAAATCATGGCATTGAAAAGCGAATCTGAAATGGAACGTTTTCTGCGTGAGGTGCGGGCTGCCGCCAGGCTGAAACATCCTAATATTGTCCAAGTTTATGAAGTCGGTACCGAGGGACAATACCATTATTTTACAATGGAGTATATCGAAGGGCATTCCCTGAGTGCTTTGATTCAGAATGAGCCTCTAACGCCGAAAAAGACGGCAGAGATCATCCGGGATATCGCCATCGCTCTCGATTACGCCCATCACGAAGGCATTATTCACCGCGACCTTAAACCGGCTAATATTTTGGTGACTGCGGATCAGCGGGTTTACCTGATGGATTTCGGGTTAGCGAAAGAGATGGCTGGGTTGGAAAAAGCCTTGACCTTAAGCGGGACGATTATGGGCACACCGGACTATATGTCACCGGAACAGATAAGAGGCGAGAAGAAAAACATAGATGCCCGGAGTGATATCTTCTCTCTGGGGGCAACATTTTATCATGCCCTGACCGGGCAAACGCCTTTTCTAGGCCGGGGACTTTATCAGGTATTGGAAAGGGTGATTAACTCTGAGCCATTGCCTCTCCGGAGATTAGTGCGGAATCTCCCGCGTGACATGGAAATCATTTGCCTGAAATGCCTGGAAAAAGAGCCGGAACGGCGGTATCAGACGGCTCAAGCTTTAGCCGATGACCTAACCGCTTATCTTAAGGGCGATAACATTTCTATCCGTCCTGACGGATTGTTTACAAAACTGCTCCGGAAAACAAGGCGGCATAAAATAGCGGCTTTTTCCCTTTTGGGCGCCGTTGCGGCTATCATAATAGTAATTATTGTTACCTTCGCTATTGCCTCCGTTAATACCAGGCGACAGATAGCAGAATTGCGTAATAATGCTTTAAGGGCTTACCAGTTGAATAATTTTCCGGAAGCTTTGATGTTGGCTAATCAGGTCCTTACCCATTCTCCGAAATATGCTAAAATGATTGAGCTTCGTAATGAATGCCAGATTGCTTTAGATAAAGACAAACAAGAAAGGCAACAACGGGAAATCGAACGAAAGCAAGCTGAGCAGGAACAAATCAATAAGCAACAGGCGGAAGAACTCCGTGCTGAGGCCAAAACTATTTTAGACGGCGTGGTTGATGACTTGCCGCCGGACCAGAAAATAGAAGTGGCGAAAGAAGCGCTTGTCAAAGATCCGTCTTTCGGACAGGCATGGCTGTTTATCGGCAGGACTTATAAGGCGATGGGCAAAGAAGACAACGCTTTAGACTCGTTCCGCAAGGCGATAGAAGTGGAGCCGTCTTTGTTTTCGGCCTACTATGAAAAGGGGTTGATACTGGCTGCCAAAGGCCTTCGCAAGGATGCGATAGCCGATTTCAGCAAGGCTATTGAATATAACCCAAAATATGACCAGGCGTTTTATAAGCGGGGGACACTTTATTACGCCCAAGGTGATTTCGACCTTGCTATCAGTGATTTCCAAACCACCATTCTGCTGAATCCGGAATTCGGCGATGCTTATAATGATATCGGCAGTGCTTACCTGTCGATGGATGATGTGGATACGGCACTGATCAAATATAGTAATGCCATTACATTGTTTTCCGGCTTGTTAAAATCGTACCAGGATAAAACCGCGGAATTAGTTAAAGCCGGAAAGATAAGCGAGGCTATGTCCGAACATAATCCTAAGGAAGATGAAATAATCGCCATATTGGCAATACTTTATACCAATCGGGGGGTTGCCTATCAGCAGAAAAAACAATATGATACGGCGCTGAATGACTTCACGGATGCCATCAAAATATATGGCCGATATCCCGCTTCATACTATAGCCGGGCTTTTGCTTATGCCGAAATGGGTGATATTAGCCAAGCGGTTGCCGATGCCGAGACGCTTATCAAACTATTCCCGAACAGCGCCGAAGCCATCAGTATTATCACTTCATTAAATCAATGGAAAAAACAGTTAAATAAGTAGTTTTTACTGTCAACTAATCAACTATTGGAATATTTCTTTGTTACCTTGATATCTCCCTGATGAAACAACCCGCTCATCCATCGCATCGGGATTCCGATGCGGTTCTTCCGGAATATCTTCACTCGACAGATATAACCTTGCCTGTTCTGCAAAAAACAACACTTAATAAAATATTATTTTTTAGCATATTTTGCAATAATCATAGTCTAATCTATATAAGAATGATAAGGAGACAAATTATGAAAACTATTTTTTTATGGATGGCCTGCTTGATAATTGCCCTCATTAATATTGCCCATGCCGTTCCTGTTGCGCCTAATGAGACAGGCTACACGGCTGAAGTATTGAGCGTGACTGCTGATAAGCAAAACAATAATGATGTCCTCAAAATAAAGCTGAAAATCATCTCCCTTACAGCCCAGCCGGATGTGAAACCTCCTCAAGAGGAAATGGAAGCGGTTTTATACTTGAAAAGCTTTAAGCCTGCCGATATCCCGGAGCTTAAAGCGGACGATATTGTTAATGTCGTGATAAGCCGATGGGGTGATGAGCGCGGACAATCCTACCACATTATGGGGTTAAAATTAATCGGGAATAAATACCGGATGTTAATCAAACAATTGGGTGATAAGGATTTCGAAAAACGACAACAGGCCCAAAACGAGCTTGTTAAGTTCGGAAAATCTATAGAGCCAATACTCAAAGAATATATCAACGATCCTGATACGGAAATAAAATCACGCGTCAACGCCATTCTGGAGGAATTCAAATGGCAGGGATGGGGACCGGAGAATAAAGGACTGCGCTGCCTGGTGGCCAGCGATAAGACATCATATACTATGGATGAGCCTGTTAATATTACCTGTAAAATTGCTAATCTTTTAAATAAACCGCAAAACCTCAATGCAAACAGCTTACATATAATGGGATTGAATACAAAAGCATTTGTAAGGTTCAGTTTGAATGATAAAAATGGAAAAGAGTTTCAATTTAAAGGCGAAGGATATGAGGATAATAAAACTCATGTATTAGAAATTGCCGCCCTTGAAACCAAAGCCATCTTCACGACTGAACTTAAAAAATGGTTTGATATCACCGCAGCAGGGGAATATACGTTCAAAGCGGAATTCATGCTTGACTATACTAATGTCCAGGTGGCATCCAACCCATTAGCGATAATTCTCGCCGAAAAGAAAGCGATTGACGAAGAAGGCATAAATAAACTCATCAAACAATTAGGCGATAACGAATGGGAGATAAGAGAAAAGGCGACACGAGAACTAATTGTGGTTTGCGGGCAGATAGGGGAGTCGTCAATCGCTATTCTTAAATCACTCCTTGAAAAGGCGGATGACCCGGAGGTAAAGATGAGATTAAAACTTGTCTTATCTGAACTGAACGGCTGTTTTGGAAATCTCCTTGCCAATCCTTCTTTTGAGGATGAATTAAAGGGTTGGAAAATAGTAGATAACTGGAATAACTCTAAAATTAAACTGGTGAAAGCGGAAAAAGGGGAAGCGCCTGACGGAGATTATTATATTGAAATGTGGCATGACCCGGCAATGGGGGATAAAGCCTGGTCTTCCAGTTGGTCATCCTGCGGGCAGGAAATCAGAAGCAAGTTAAAACCCGATACTTTTTATGAGATTAAATTCAGCTATAAAACAGGCCATAATTTTGGGTTCAGGGTTACTATTTCCGACGAAGCCATGGTAATGCACAGCACTGACATTATTGCTATCGGCAAATTGTTGCCGGATGGTAAATGGCATGAGGTAACCGGCACTGTTAAATTTACGAAGGAACAATTGGAATACGAGCCGTTTTTTACTTTTATTTATGACTATTCTACTCCCGGCACGATTTGGTTTGATAAATTGAGTTTTAAAAAGGCTCTTGTTCCGGTAGAAGAGAAAAAGTGAACCCAGCTGGGGTGGTTCTAAATAGGGAAGAATAATTGAACTAATTAACTAAGCAACGGTTGAATTATGCCCTCTACCCTAATTATTGACAATATACTGCGGAGTTTTTATACTCATCAATATGGTCGATACCAAATTAAAAATACGGGAATTTAAATCTCTGGATGACTTCCGTTTATGGTGGGAGGGAGATGAAGTAACCCAGTTCTGCCAGCGCCATCCGGAAAAGGTTGCCCGCTTGAAATCACACCGCTGGGTGGCTCCCTGGATAACCAGGCATACCCAGTCCGAGGGTGAGGAAATAAAACAGCCCTCCGGCAAGTCGTTCGGCAAATATATCATAGAAAAGAAGCTGGGGCAGGGCGGGATGGGCGCGGTGTATTTAGCCCATGACCCGGCGCTCAACCGTAAAGTAGCACTCAAAGTAATGCTTCTGAAAGGAGAGCTGGCAACTGAACGTTTTAACAGGGAAGCCAAAGCCTCTGCCAAGCTTAAACATCCGAATATTATCTCCATTTACGAAGTAGGCGCAGTTGGCAAATACCACTATTTTACCATGGAATATATAGAAGGCAATTCGCTGGACAAGCTGATAGCCGATAAGAAATTAACACCCAAACGAACCGCAGAAATCATAAGAGATATGGCAAACGCCTTGCATTACGCCCATAGCCAGGATATCATCCACCGCGATATCAAGCCTGCTAATATCCTGATAGATAAACAAGGCAAGGTTTACTTAACCGATTTCGGCCTGGCAAAGGAATTAAGCGGGACCGAGCATTCCCTGACCATGACAGGGACGATTATGGGGACAGCCGATTATATGTCGCCTGAGCAGGCACAAGGCGATAAAAACAAGATAGACGCCAGAAGCGATATATTCTCTTTAGGAGCGACTCTTTACCACGCACTCACCGGGCATACGCCGTTTAAAGGGAAGGAACTCTACCAGATACTGGAAAGTGTGGTGCGTAAAGACCCGATTCCGCCCAGCCGTTATATAAAGAATCTATCCAAAGATATAGAAACCATTTGCCTGAAAGCACTGGAAAAAGAGCAAAAGACGCGTTACCTGACAGCCAAGGAATTAGCCGATGATTTAATCCGCTATATTAACGGGGAAGCTATATCAGCCAGGCCGATTGGGTTTATGGGCAGGATACTCCGCAAGGCTAAGCAAAATAAGATTGCCAGCTTGTCAGCCGGCGGGGTGATTGTGGTTTTAGCCGCATATTTCCTGATAAGCTATTTCGTTTCACAGGCTGATTTCAAAGGGAAAGTAGAAGAAAACACAAGACTGGCTTATCAGGAATTTGAAAGCGGCAATTACGAGAAAGCCATTGCCTACTGTGATTTGGTTTTGGATTTGGTGCATTACGATGAAAAGATAGATGAATTAAAAGATAAATGCGATAAAGCGATAACTGAAAGGAAACAAGGCGAGAAAAACACGGAAAAACGGCAGAAGGCCTTAGCCTTATTACAGAAATTAATAAGTATAAGAAATCCGCAAGAACAGATTAAAGTGGCGCAGGAAGCTTTAGAGATTGACCCTTCATGCACCGATGCTTATTTGTTTATGGGCGAAGCTTATGAGCTATCTTTCAATGATTATAAAAAAGCAATCGAGTGTTATACCAAGGCTATTAAAGCTGATTCTTCACTGCCGGTTTTTTATTTTAAGAGAGCGTGTTGTTATAGGGAAACAGATGAAACAGGTAAGGCTATTAATGATTATACCAAGGCGCTTGATTTAGAGCCGAATAACACCGAGTTTTTATATGGACGGGCGCTGGCTTATGAAAAAAAGAATGATTGTGATAATATGATTAAGGATTTAAGCAGGGCAATTACTCTTAATCCTAAAGATGAAAGATTTTGCCGCAGGAGAGGCGGGTATTACATGTCGGTTAAAAAGTATGAATTAGCTGTAAAAGATCTTGATAGGGCTATAAAAATACGCCCTGACGCAGAAACTTATAATAATCTTGGGTTTTCATATGATAACATCGCAGTATCATATGATAATATAGGCTTATTCCCTGAAAGAGATGAAGCCTGTGATAACGCAATAAGAAATTATACTAAGGCCATTGAGTTGGACCCGGATTACGGCATGGCTTATTTTAATAGGGGATGCTGTTATTTTTTGAGGCTGAATAAATCGGCTCAGGCGATTGATGATTTTACAAAGGCGTGTAATAATGGTTGTAGCAACGCATACTGGTCGCTTGCTTTGTGTTATGCAAAAATGGAGCAGTTTGATAAAGCAATCGCCGCCGCCCAAAAATATATTGAGCTCTATCCGGAAAGCGATGAAGCAGCCTCTTTAAAAAACCAGATGAAGCAATGGCGGAAATGATTTTATACCTTATGAAACCGCTTCTAATCACTAATTAACTTTCGAGTTTACTTCTTCGTTATCAGGATATCTCCCGAATGAATCAACCTGCTTGGGCTATCATAGGGATTACGCCGCCGAAGGCGAGCCTCCCGCCCATTAAAGCGAGGTTCGCTGCAGGCGACGCCAAAGGCGGGATGAAACTCTTCCCGGGCATTATCATTCGGGATAGATACGACCCGGCTTGTAAACAATTTCCCTTGACAATTGCGTAAGCGAGGAATATAATCGCACATAGTATGTCCACTAAAGCGATTCAGGCAAAAGTTATTATAGAAAAGCCGGAGCAACTCCAAATCCTCTGGCAGGTGCATTCTACTTTTAACCAGTATTTACCTTTTGTTATCAAGCAGATGTACCGGATGAAACGCGGTGAAGCAGGTAAGGAGTATCAGGAAATATTTAATTCTATTTCTTCCAGCCAGAATGCTGTAGGTAAAATGGAAGCGGTAACTGATTTAAACTGGGAAACCAGTAAGGCAGATAGTGAAAACGAGAGAGACCAATGGGCAAAAGTCGCGTCTAAACTGGTAAAAGATAAGAAAATACTATTTGACCGTAAGAAAGAATTACCGAATATTTCCAGTGAATTCCGCCGTAAAATCTTTGAGATGGCATTCCAACTTATTTCCGGACACGATGAATTGATGAAGAATTGGAAATCAGAACATAAGAAATGGATAGAAGATAAGAAAAAATGGGAAGAGAAAAATCAGCAATATCTAAAGGTTAGATCAGTATTTGACCAGTTTGAAAAAGCGGTTGGCGGTAAGGTTACTGGTCGCCGTCAGCGATGGCATAAGTACATAGAATTCCTTAAATCCCATCCTGAATTAGCCGCTTGGCGTGGCAAAGAAGCCAAAGTGTTAGAAATCTCTGATAAGGCAATGAAGAAAATCGCTAAAGCTCCTCTTCGCAAGAAGAATTCTATTTATGCAAAGGAGTTCTTCAAGATAAACCCAGAATTAGAAGCACTGGATAGAATTCATAATTACTATGAAAGAGAATTTGTCCGGCGAACCGCTAAAAGGCGCAATTCAGATGGATTCAAACATCCGCCTACTTTTACACAGCCTTCTGCAATTACTCATCCGGCTTGGTTCCAGTTTAAGAAGGGACCTGGTTATCAGGCTTTGAATATTAAAGATAGCTCTGTGGAATTGAATACTTTTAAAGGCTGGCTGAAATTCACCTTTAAGGCAGACCCAAGATTATACCAATTTGAACCAGTCAAAATAGTTAAGACCACGCGCGGTGGCAAGGAAAAGGAAGCTGATAGCTATGAATGGACTGACTCCAATCTACAATGTAAGCGCCCGGTAGATATTAAGGGGATAAAATTAGTCTTTAGAAATATTGAGTTTGAGAACAAGACTGGTAATCTTATTAGTGCAGACCCGTATCTTATTTTTACCTGCGATATACCTGATTTGTCCTCCAAGCATAAGCTCCGCCAGGATTCCTGCGATAAATATTCATTTGACTGGGTGCGTAAAAGAATAATGAACGACACGGACGGGAAAATACCTGTTACCTGTGCAATCGACCTTGGTATCAGGCATTTAGGCGCAGCAACTGTCCGTAAAGATGGCAAGATTATCCGCACCAGAATAATCTGGGAAGATTCCGTCTACGATACTAATGATTCTACAAATATTTACCAGCGAGGCCCCGGTCTTGGGCATATTGCTTTACACAAACGCCAGATTAGTAAGATTCGCAGTCTGCGCGGCAAACCGATTAAGGGAGAAGAATCTTCTATTGAACTCCAACAGCATATTGATAATATGGGCGAAGACCGATTTAAGAAGGGTGCGCGTAAGATTATCCAGTTTGCCCTGGGATTAGATGGCAGTAAAAATAATGATATTAAGGCAGATTTAATACTCATAGAGAAACTCGGCGGGAAAACATTTGTGCCTATGGCAGAGAGAGAACATGGGATTAATAAAGCCTTGATTAATTGGAATCGCGGCAATTTGGTTACATGGATTAAACGCTTGGCTGTGGATGCCGGGTTAAGAGTGGTGGAAGTTCCGCCTGCGTATACTTCGCAAGTCTGCAGTAAATGCGGAGAATTTGGCAAGCGATATTCGTATGAGAAAAATAAGGAAAAACAGATAATCGTAAAAGATGACCCATGTGGTAAACTATTTAGATGCTCTAAACTTGGTTGTTATGCAGATGTTAATGCTGATTATAACGCCTCGGTTAACCTCCATAAGAAGTTCTTTGGTGAAATGTCTGATTACCAGAACCTCAAAGACAAATTTGAGGAATTTAAGAAGAAAGTAGTTGACTTCTTTGCCGGAAATAAGTAATATATTATTGCCTTCGGGTGACTAACGCGAAGGTGCTATTAGCCTATAGGGTTAATATGCCGAATGGGGTACCACACTTTGTGGTCTTGTGTTAACAACCGCTGGCTGTAAGGGCTTCGGCCTGATGCAGACTTGAGCGAGTCCCGAAGAAATTCGGGATAAGTGCGGCGGCAAAACCCCGTCGAATCTTTCCTTTAGGTAGCGAGCGGGGGCGGAATTCAGAGCCCCGCTTACCCGCTCGCTTGTTATTACTCGTTAAGGCTCAAGGAATTAGAGTGAATAGTGGATTTAGTATTTATAACTAATAACCTGAATGATGCGACCATTCGCATTTCGCTCTTTAACAATTTGGAAATTAACGAGTTAAATAAAAGCCATAGGAACGGCTCTGAATAAAGGAAAGGTTCGGACACCGTATTTAGTGGGCACTTCGACATTTATCGTTTCTCCTTATAGGAACGGCTCTGAATAAAGGAAAGGTTCGGACACAATTCGCGCCTGTAAAATAGACGTTCTCGAAGCTCATATAGGAACGGCTCTGAATAAAGGAAAGGTTCGGACACTACGCTGAAATGTAAAGGAAAGTTGGTTCCGCATTCGCATAGGAACGGCTCTGAATAAAGGAAAGGTTCGGACACGGGATGTGCGAATGTGAACGTTTCCAGAATGTCAAGGGATAGGAACGGCTCTGAATAAAGGAAAGGTTCGGACACATGGGTATATACGACCCCGAAGAGATAGAATCTATCCATAGGAACGGCTCTGAACCCCGCACATAAAAACCATGTGCGGGACAGGTGACGGAAAGGTTTTAAATTATCACACGGTTGCTTTTTACTTAAGTCATACCACCTAAATTTCCGAATAAACTATCAAGAACACACTTCAGCTATGCGTTTCCTTGACATTGTGTTATAGTGTTCGTGAGAGGGTATGACTTGGAGTGGTATATGCCCAGCAATACAGAAAATCTGCCTGTTTATTGTCTCAATGCCTTTGTCTATTGTACACGTAGGTTTTATTATGAATATGTTGAAGGCTTGAGTGTCGTTAATGACGCGGTAGCTGATGGCCAGATAAAACACCGCCGGGTAGACGAAGGCGTTGGCAAAACGACCGCCCCGGACGAAGAGACACTACAGACCCGCAGTTTCCATCTTTCGTCAGAGAAATACGGCATCACCGGTAAGATAGATGTTTTAGAAGAAAAGGATAGCGAATGTTATCCGGTAGAATATAAGAAACGAGCCTGTCCCCGTGACCAGAACGACCAGCCTTTTGTCTGGGATAATGATAAGATTCAACTCTGCGCCCAGGCATTACTGCTGGAAAGCAATAATTATGGGAATATAGCCAAAGGCTATCTTTATTACGTTGGCTCTAAGATACGGGTTGAAGTCGTTTTTGATGATACACTACGGCAGAAGACAATAGAGACCATTCAATCCGCCCGCGCCTTAGCCGATAGCGATAAAATTCCTGAACCGCTTAAAGATGATAACCGATGTATCCACTGTTCGCTTCTGCCTATCTGTTTGCCTGAAGAAACCGGCGCGATAAAATTACCACCAGACCCCGCCAAACCCATCAGACGGATTATCCCAGAAAAGTCAGAGGGCTATGTGGCTTATCTCAACCACCAGGGGGCGCGGGTCACCAAGAAAGGCGAGAATCTGGTTATCCTTGATTCCAAGGGCGAGAAATTGCAGGAACTTCATCTTTATCATCTGGAACAGATAGTCGTCTTCGGGAATATTTCTATCAGCACACAGGCATTATCCTGCTTACTGGAAAATAATATCCCCATCGTTTATCTTTCCATCCACGGCAAGTTTAAGGGCGTAACCACCGGTATTCCGCCTAAGAATATCTCATTAAGAATGGCGCAATATGAGGCGGCGAATAACCAGGCGCTGGCGTTAGCAATCGCCCGTTCCATCACCGCTACCAAGGTTCATAACCAACGGGTGATGCTGATGAGAAATGCCCAGAATAACACGAAGCAAAGCGGAGTCCCGAATAATATCGGGAGTGAAGAAGCCAAATATAAACTCCAACATCTTATTTCGGAATGTGTAAATGCACCTGCTTTGGAATCATTGCTCGGATTTGAAGGCACAGCCGCACGGTATTATTTTGGCTCGTTCAACGAGATGCTAAAGCGAAGCGACAGTCCCGAAAGATCGGGAATCCAATCGGGATTAAATGGCAATGGTTTTACCTTTTCCTTTGAGGGCAGGAATAAACGACCGCCGTCTGACCCGGTTAATGCCTTGTTATCTTTTGCATATGCACTATTGGCGAAAGACTGTTTCTCGGCTTGTTTGACCGTTGGCTTAGACCCGTATTTAGGGTTTTATCACCAGACTAAATATGGCCGTCCGGCATTGGCGCTTGACCTGATGGAAGAATTTCGTCCGATTATTGCCGACTCGGTTGTCCTGACGCTTATTAATAACAAGATGGTATCCAACAATGATTTCCTGATTAACAACGGAGCGAAGCGGAGTCCCGATAGCCATCGGGGAGGTGCCTGTTACCTTACAGAATCCGGCAGACGTTCTTTCTTTGAGGCGTATGAAAGACGGAGAAATGATGTGGTAACGCATCCGGTGTTTGGCTACCAAATGTCCTACGGTCGTGTTCTGGAAACACAGGCTCGTTTACTTGCCAGAGTAATTACCGGCGAAGCACCGGAATATATCGGCTTCAAGGTTAGATAAATCCCCTCTGACAAGAGGGGTAGGGGTGTGTAAAATGAATTATTACATTATCGCCTATGACATCGCCGACCCCAAAAGATTAAACCGCATCCATAAAACACTTAAGGATTACGGCAACCCTTTACAGTTTAGTATCTTTGAGTGTTACTTGACACGTAAGGATTTAATTATACTACAGGATAAATTAGAGAGAATTATCAATAACGCCGAAGACCGGATTATTGTTCTTGCTTTATGCCCGCCCTGCAAAGACCGGATAACGATTATCGGCAAACAGGAAATGCAGGAGCAACCAAATGGGGCAGTAGTAGTATAAACTATGCACAGAATTAACTTACTTCCTCGTCACCAATATATCCAAATACAACCCGGCCTGCTCCTTGATATACTTATAATCAATATGGCATTCGCCGCCGGTTTCGAAGTCATTCAGGTTAAGCGATTTATCAACGTACCCGGCGACCATCTCATTAGTTGTATCGTTTTCTTCCTTGATAATCGCCGTATCATATCCGCTTGCCACGATATTGGCGCCTGCCTGAATGAGGCGCTGGTTTATCGCCGCCTTGAAACTTCCTTTCAATGCTACCTTGGTAATCAATATGGGCATGCCGTTAACCTGCTCATCACCGGAAAGCAACCCCTCGGCGATATTATCCTTGGTGAGCCAGAGTGCCGTTAGGGGAGCGACACCGAGCCCGTCCACTTTAGTGCCGGTAAATGGCAATACTCTGGCAAGCACCCCGCGCGAGTAATTCTCCTTGGCGTGCTCCACGGCTTCCTTGAAACGCTTTGCCGGGATGCCGTCCACCGTCTCGTAAGCCTTTTCAAGATTATTCTTGCCGACCACCTGGCTTTGGTATCTGATTTCATCAGGAATTTTCTTCAAGAGCTTGGCGTTGGTCCGGACGGCATTGATGTGGAATCCGTCGCGCCATTTCTCTCCCAAATCCTTAAAGGGCTCGGTATACACGGGGACGGCCTTGGTCATGTGCAGTAAGAGCTTCTCATCGCTTTTCTTAGGCATAAATACTCCTTTCCGCAGATAAGCAATATCAATCTGACTAAGCAGTTGTTAATTGCTCACTGTTTACTTGTTACTTTTCACTAATGGGGGAGTGGTCTTAACCAATCCCTATCTTTCTATCTGGTAAGCTATCAGATTATGCGAAGATAGTCAAGAATATTCATCACAAAGGGCATATCCGGCTATTGTAGTAGGTGGACATGTAGACAGTGCTGATAGGCCATGGTAATATTGACGGTTAGGCATAGTTATAAATACGGTATGTCATGGTATAATTATCCGTATAATATATAGACATAGCTAATAGGATATAAACATATTGTCTGTATGCTACAATAATAATGACTATGGGTGATATATATGATGATACATGGATTTATAATACAATACTATAGGTCAATATAATATAGTTACAGGGGCATAATAGTATAGTGTGGGGGGGAGGGGGGCCATGCCCCCCTATGGTAGTATATATAGTAGACTAGTTGAAGTGGTTACACTACCTGTTGTATGAACCATATCGGGGTTTATGGAGTTATAGGGTTAGTAGGGTTTGGAGAGTCTATCGAGCCTATGAAGGTTATTGGATGGGTGAGATGACGATATCTTTAGCCTGGTCTCCGTTATTATCCACCATATTCTCACCAAGACTATAGAGCCAGAGCGTGCCTTTATCATCCACCTTATGTATAAAGGGATAACAGGGAATAGTATGGACGGTTAGCGTTGTTCCTGTAGGCAGATTTCGCAATCGCGAATTAAATCTTCCATCTGTTTCTTCATGGCATGGCCCGGCGCTATTTTAATCAGTTTTTTAGCGTCTTCCATTGCTTTTTGGTAATCTTTTAGTGCCACATAAACATTAGCCCGGTTATAATAATTATCCGGGTCTGCCGGGTTTAATTCTAATGCCTTGGAGAAATTTTCCATTGATTTAGCATAGTTGCCTTTTGCGTAATAACAAATGCCATTCAAGGAATAAGAACCCGAGTCCGCCGGGTTTAATGAAATGGCTTTTTCAAAATTCTTAATTCCCTCGTCCCAGTTTCTCAAATTGGTATACGCATAACCGATAAAATAATAATACGTTGGGTATTCCGGGTCGGTTTTTGAGGCGTCTGAGGCGATTTGCAGTTGTTTTTGAGGGTCACCCGCGGCTTGCGTTATCAGCTCTTTTATTTTTTTCCTTTGTTCATTCAGCGCCTGCAGGCGTCTGGCTTCCTCTTCCTTTAGGCGTTTTTCATCTTCCAAACGCTTATTTTCCGCTTCCGCTTTATCGGTTTTTTCCTTTATTGCCTTGGCGCATTTATCCCGCAGGGCAATAACTGAATCATCGTCCGGTGCGAGCGCAAGCAGGCTGGCACATTCGGTCTTGGCTTCCTCGAATTTCCCTTCTTCGTAGTAATCCAGGGCGTTTTGGCGGTGCCGGGCAATACGGAGTGCGGTTTCGTTTGATGATATAACAGAGTTTACCGTAAAAACAGCCAGCGTAATGGCTATCGCCACCGCGGACGCCGATAATGCTTTATGCTTCATTATAACGCGGTATAATTTGGCAAGCGGTCCGACCGGTCGGGCGGAAATGCTTTTCCCGTTTAAATAGTTTTTAATATCGCCGGCCAGTGCGCCGGCAGTTTGGTAACGGTCTTTCCTTTCTTTTTCCAGTGCTTTCAGGCAGATGGTTTCGATATCTTTAGGCAATCCTCGGACAAGGCTGCTCGGTGGTGCAGGAGCTTTGCGTATCACTTTTTCCAGTATCTGGTATAATTCCTTGCCTCGGAACGGAGAATGTCCGGTTATGGCATGGTAAAGGGTGGCGCCTAAAGAGAAGACATCGCTCCTGGCATCTATGTTTTTCTTTTCACCCCGCGCCTGTTCAGGCGACATGTAATCGGGCGTACCCAGTATCGTCCCGCTTAAGGTAAGCGAATGTTCGATTCCATCCACATCCTTTGCCAGCCCGAAATCCGTTAAATACGCCTTGAGTTTATCCTGAGCCTGGTCGAAGGATTTATCTATCAGGATATTAGATGGCTTAATATCGCGGTGGATGATTCCCTGGCTGTGGGCGTAATCCAGCGCCGAGGCAATGCTGGAGATGATTTCGGCAATCCGGCGTACCGGTAGTTTTTTATCCTTACTGTGGATGCAATCCTCAAGTGAAGGGCCTTCGATATATTCCATGGTGAAATAATGGTATTTGTCCACTGTGCCGACTTCATAGACCTGGATGATATTGGGGTGTTTTAGCTTGGCAGAGGCGCGCGCCTCGCGCATGAAGCGTTCGACGGCGTCCTTGCTTTTAAGGACATTATTTTCAAGGCGACCTGCCTGTTTAAGCCCGGGTCGAGCGCCAGGTAGACCACACCCATACCGCCCTGTCCCAATTTTTTTGTCAGCTGATATTTACCGAAAAACTTGGCCGAGACCTGCGGGGCAGTGTATTCTTTTTTTAGCTCCTCCAGCCACGGTTTTACCCAGCGGTGTACTGCCAGCCGGCTGATTTTTTCCGGGTGGCGGCTGCGGAACTGGGTGACCTCCGCGCTCGCCCACCAGGCATTAAAATCCACCATCGATTTAAACTCCCTGATTTTAAGCTTGGTTTTTTCCATGTGTAAATAATACAAATATTGCTTTATTTTATCAAGTAATAATGCAGCACTGTGAGGTTATGGGGCATGTGGCTATGATATTTGAATGGTTATTTCATGGGGGAGAGAAGGATATCATCCTTCTGGTCGCCGTTATTCCCTATCAGGTCTTCGCCTTGCCCCCGATTTAATATACAGGCGGAGGTGGATTATTGGCTTTCTGAGGATGCTTTTCCCAGTTTGCATATCCAAAGGGCGCCTTCTTTTACCACGTAAAACAATTCGTATCTTCCCAGCGCATCCTTTAAGGATTCTTTTAAGGGTTTATCTGCAATGGAAAAGCTTTTTATGGTAGCCGCATCAACAGTTTCCATGGTTTCCACTTCGCAATAAATCATTATATCATACTTGTCAACCAGGTAGTTTATTAAATCAGTCATAGTATGGGCCTTATCAATAATGATATTTTCTTTGGCTGTTTCAAGGACATTAAGTATTTTCTTTTCTGATTTATATTCGTCTTCTATCAATCCCACGATTGCCTGAGTTTTGTATGCCAGTTCGTAAATATTGGTATTGGCATAAGCGCTTTCGGCAACTTCCTCAATAGTTGTGATGTATACCGCATCATTTTTCACTACATATGACCAGCCCATTGTTTTGAGGATGTCTCGTAAAGCTGATTTTATTGGAATTTTTGCGGGACAATAGTATATCGGCAAGCACTGCTCAAGGTTGAATTTCTCATTAACATTGAATTTAACCTTGGGCTTATTCTCCGAAACAGGTAACGATTTTTCGATATATTCAACCAACTGTTTTAAGGTAATTTCTTCAGAAAACTGAAAATCTATCCGGCAGTTTAAGGCGTCAATAACCGGCTGCGGCGGCAAAGAAAATCTATCCCGGATTTGCCTGGCACGGGTTTTTACCTCCGGGTCATCGTTTTGGGTCGCTGAGTAAATAGCCTGGCCGAGATTATCCAGCCTGGATTTGATATCGGCTAATTCTTTTTCTTTTTCGCTGACCTTCTCGCTGATATTATTATAGTTTGTTTTCTCTGCTCTTAAAACATCTGTTTCTTCCTTTAATTTACGCAACCCTGATAATATTTGGGCAGCGATTTCATTTAATTTCTGGCTTGCCTCATCCCGTGTTTCCCAGTCTTCATCCCCCAATTGCTTGATAAGTTCGGTGATTTTAGCGTAATCAAGTTTAGTGTCCGCTGGTTTAGAATCTTCTGCGCGGACTAAAAACGCCAAGAGGCTTGCCATAATCATGCCTATCAGCCATATCTGCTTTTTCATGTGTTTCTCCTTTTATTCGTGCACTTCCGTTGATGAGTATACTATTTAATGGCGGCATGTCAAGGGTAAATCTAGAGTTTATAGGGTTCGCGGAGTCCATGGAGTCTGAAGAATTTGTGGAGTCAATACGGGGACCAATGGTTATTTAAGCGGGGAAATGAGGATGCCATCTTTCGGGTCGCCGTTATTATCTATCTGGTCATCGCCAAGGCTATAGAACTGGAGTATGCCTTTATCATCCACCGAATTTCTGGGCGGTGTGGAGACTATCAGTTAATTAGTGATTAGTGAATTAGCAGGGGAATCAGCCTTTTTCTAATCAACTAATTCACTTCTTATCTTCTTTTGGCGCAAAGAGTTTGGAAAGTTCTTCGGGAAATGACGGGGAAAAATCAGCATAACTGCTCAGCGTAGTCAAAAACTTCTTGTTTCTGCCTAAGATATCATAAATTCCTACCGAATATATGCCGGATGGCTTCTCATCTTTAGGTGCGTAACCGAGAAGCAGAAACCATTTGTTATCAGGGCTCCACTTTAACTTCGGGATTCTCATCGGGTTTTTATCATGTCCATAATCATTGAGAACCGTAACTTTTTGGGTATTCTTGTCGTTGATATCGCTGGTGAAAAGAGACATCGCCGCTTTATCAACAAGCCAAAATGCTATTTTTTGGCCGTCCGAGCTCCAGCAAGGTTCGCCTTCGTAAATATTTTCATCATCTTTGGCATCAGTAAGTTTTTTGAGATTCTGGCCATTTGAGTCAATGAGATAAATCCGCCGGAAGCCTTCTTTATTCCTGAAAGCAAAGGCAATCTTTTTATTGTTCGGGCTCCAGTTAATTGTATTCAAACTCCATAACAGTTCGCCTAATTCATCATTCTCATCCTGGAAAGAGATATCATTAGTCAATCTGACCTGATTTTTTCCGTCCGAGTCCATTATATGAAGCTCAGGCATTTCTTTAATATAGGAAACAAAAGCAATCTTTTTACCGTCTGGGCTCCAGGACGGGCTGACATTCTGACGTCTATTTTTAGTAAGCTGGGTGAGGTTTTCCCCATCCGCATCAACCGTAAAAAGCTCGTATTTTTCAGTTGTTTTGTCCTGAGCGTCTTTATTTGAAAGGAATAAAATCTTCTTGCCGTCCGGGCTCCAGCGAGGATTCAGGTTGTATCCGCCATTATTAGTTAATTGCTTTCGGCCAGTTCCTTCTCTGCTAATAATGAATATTTCACATTCATTGTTTGTATTCATATTAAAAGCAATCCTTTTACCGTCCGGGCTCCATTCGGGGTTCCCGGTCATTAGCATATAACCGCCTCCAGCTGCCGGAATGGTGTCGTGGAATATAAGTAATCGTTTGTTCTCACCGTTGTAATCCGCTACATAAAGCTCCTGTTTGGCGCTTTTTCCTGTCATCGCCGCCCATTCTACATAAACTATTTCATTGCGAAGTAGTTTTCGAAGGATGCCGTTAATGTGTATAGCACGAGTTTTTATTTCGAGGTCAATGCTTTTGGATGCTTCGTTCAGGGATTCGGCAAGATGCTTTATTTCTGCCAAAAGCTTTGCCAGCTCCTTATCATTCTCTTTACTTTTAGCCTCATTCCTAACCTTTTTATACTGCTCAAATAATTTACCGCCGTATTCAATTAAATCATTCTGCGCCTTATCCCGCGTTTCCCAGTTGTCATCGCCTAACTGCTTAATCAACCCGTTTATTTTAGCGTCATCTGGTTTGGTATTCGTTTGTTTGGCGTCTTCGGCGCGAACCAACCAGACCAAAAGGCTTGCCAGTATCATGCTTACGAGACATATTCGCCTTTTCATGTATTTCTCTCTCTTAATAATAGCAGGTTATTTAATTTCATTTTCATTTACGCCTAATTCTTTTAAAGCTCTCTTGGCCCTGTTCCGGCTGCCCCATTCCGAAACACAGCTCTGGATCCTGCTTATTTTTATAACGTGTTCAATAACTCCTTTTTTAACTTTATCCTTTGCCCCAAGTTCGACCAGTGCAATCGAAACCACTCCCTGTTTTGTAGCATCTTTGTCATCAAGATGTTTTACAAGTTCAGTGATGACATCTTTATTTCCGGATTTGCCGCATTCAAGGATTGCATTGATACGAACAGATTCATCTTCATCGGCAATTAGTGAATGTATCTCTGTGATAGATTCCCTATCGCCCAATTTGATAAGTCCAATAATGGCATTAATGCGCACGGTATCATCTTGGCTCTTAATCATTTTACGTATTTCCGGTATTGATGAGGTATCCACTAATTTAGAAAGTGCTTCTATGGCTGTAATGCACACGCTGCAATCAGTATCTTTAAGCATCTCCCTGATTTGGGCCGTCTGTTTTTTGCCGCCTGACTTTCCGAGCATTTCAATCACTGCGCATCTCACTTCGGATTCTTTATCCTTAAGGAGTTCGGGTGCTTTAGGCAGGAGTTCTTCATCACCTAATTCAGCAAGCGCCGCAACCGCTGCCGCGCGAATTCGACCGTCTTCACCATCGAGAAATTTCCTAATCTCATTGACGGACGCCTTGTCGCCTAATTTAGAAAGTGTATATATAGCTTGCACCCGAACCAGATGCTTTGAATCGCCAAGAAGCTTGCGTATTTCCGGCAAAAAATCTTTATCATCCATGTTGCCGAGCGATTGGGCCGCTCCTAATCTTATAAACTGCTCTTCATCAGTTAATAGTTTCCTGATTTCAGGCAATGCTTTCTTGTAGCCGAATACTCCCAAGGCGTAAATAACGTCATAGCGCACTTGCCCGTTTTCGTCATTAAGCAATTTCATTATGGACGGAGCGGTTGAAGTAATCGGCCCCCAGAAACGGTCCTTGCTTATTCTTATAAGCTCTGATTTTTGCTCCGCGCTTAATCCATTGCCGCCATCCGCAAGGATTTCACTTATCAAAACTGAGATATCCTCCGCGGCTATTTTATATTGGACGCTTTCGTTTGCGGCCACGTTTTCCATCAATTCAAATTTACTGACACAGGAGTCTACAGAACCTAAGTTAGAATACATATCCGGGAAAACCGTGAGGAATGAATCAGAGAATTTAATCCGTTTTTTAACCTTAAGCGTTTTTAGTATTTTTACGGCGCGGGAGCGTATTTCAGGCGCGTCGCTTTTCGATGCTTCGTCAAGAGACGGCTCTATTTCCGGGTGTTTATCGATTGGCCAGTCTTCCAGGGTTTTCTGAGCTTTCTCACGCGTTTCCCAGTCGTCATCTCCTAATTGTGTAATCAACCCGTTTATTTTAGCGTCATCTGGTTTGGTATTCGTTTGTTTGGCGTCTTCGGCCCGAACCAACCAGACCAAAAGGCTCGCCAGAATCACGCCTATCAGCCATATCTGCTTTTTCATGTGTTTCTCCTTTTATTCGTGCGCTTCTGTTGATGAGTATACTATTTAATGGCGGCATGTCAAGGGTAAAATCTAGAGTTTATAGGGTTCGCGGAGTCCATGGAGTCCGAAGAGTTTGTGGAGTCCATAGAGTCCCGGGGAAATAGGGGAGAGGGGTTGTTTTTCCGTAGAATAATTTTTTCTTGATTTAATTTCCTTTTATGTTCTAATATCGATAGGGGTTACTGGTTAAGTTTGATATAACACGTATTTGATTATGGAGAATAACATGGGACGTATCGTGTTAGTAATAATGGCAGTGACGGTGATTTTCGGCGCGGTTGATTTTGGCCGTCCGGCGGAGACCCAAACGGTTTCTGTGCCGGAACCAGCCGACGGCAATAATTATAATAAACTAATGCTTCAACTGGGCGATAATGATTGGGATGTGCGTGAGGCTGCCCATATCGCTTTGCAATCCGGAGCCGAGAAGCTATTCCAGGAATATCGTAGAGCAAAGAAAACACTCCGGAAGGAAAAGAATCCCTCGGTTGAGCGTAAACTGACGGAACTGAAAGAAGAAATCCAAAAGTTAATAGAGGTGATTTGGGAAGGGCGACGGGATTCTGACCCGGAAGTGGTTCTGCGCACAAAGATGATATGCCGCTATCTTTACTCGCTTACATGTCCAAAGATTTTATTTATAGATATTAATAAAGGGACGCAGATATACCTTATGGATGCAGATGGGCAGAACCGGCAGGAAATAACCAAAGATAATACGCAAAAGGATTGTCCTGCCTCTAACCATGACGGCAGCAAAATTGCTTTCAGCGGCGGCGTAGAAGAAAAAATGGATATTTATGTAGCTGATTTAGTGGAAAGTGTGAACGGATGCGAGGTGAAGAACCAGTTGAAATTAACCAATAAAGGCCATAATATTAAACCGGCATGGAGCCCGGACGGGACGAAAATCGCTTTTGTTTCTGACCGCGATGGCGAATTCGAGATTTATGTGATGGATGCGGACGGTAAAAACCAAACCCGGTTAACAAATGACATGGGTTATAACAATTCGCCTTCCTGGAGTCCGGACGGCAGTAAAATCTCTTTTGCTTCAATGGGCGGCGATAATCCGGGAATATACACTATGGATGCCGATGGCCGGAATCAGAACAGGCTCTTTGACGGACTAAAAGAAACTTCGAACATAGCATGGAGCCCTGATGGAAGTAAATTAGCGGTTGTTTCCAATATAGAGCTTCATGTGTTAGATGCCGACGGAAAGAATCAGAAGCGCCTGACTGATGAGCAGGTGATGGATATGCGTCCTTCCTGGAGTCCGGACGGAGCGGTGATTACTTTCGCCATACTGACGAACCAGCATATTGGCGTAGCCGTCGTGGATGCAGAGGGGAAAAAAGTCACGCTTTTGACCCCAGTTGATGAGGATAATTTTAATACCGCGCCGTCCTGGAAACCGACTGAGCTGGAAGAATTTATCGCTCCTCTTTCCGAAAAGAAGTAAAAATCCTGCGTATATAGTTAAAGAATTTATAGGGCAATAGTCAGGGTTTCTAAGGTGGATGGTTTTCCGGTGATTTTTCGCATACCGTGCTATCATATCACCAGTTAAATAATCTAGGCGCTTTAATATGAATAAAACAATTAATTATTTGGCTTCGCTAAATCTTTTGATATATATTGAAAGTTAGTTCATACCGAATTGCCTTCTTATCGCCGGAATGCCATACGTTACCTTGCCAAAATGGAGAGACAAGAAAGCACGCATTATTGATATAGAAACTACGGGATGGCTTACCGGGCATCCGTAAAACAGCATTGTTGACACTGCAGGGTGTTTCCGGTAAAACCTTTGAGTTTGATGAACAGGCAAGTGAAGCAGATAGGGAAAAGGCTATTCAAAATATAGAAAAGTGGTGGAGTGAAAATAAAAAAGAGACTCAATAGTTTCCCGCAGGGTCAGGGCTTTGCTGGCACTACGTATAGGATTCATAGAGTCCATATGGTTTTAATTAGTGGGGGAGTGAAAAATGGGGGAAAGCATGGCTTTCCCCCATTGCTATTGATAGTATTTTATTTTTTATTCTTATGCTCACAATTGTCACCGCATTTTGGGTCTTCTTTGCCGTCTTTATGATCGCAATCACCGGTGCATTTGCTGTTTTTCGCATCTTTCATTTTCTTATCGCAATCGCCGGCGCATTTGCCTTCCTTTAAGCATTTATCATGGTCAGGGCACTGGTCACAGCCATCATGCATGTGTTTGTGGCCTTCTTGGGACTTTTTTTCTATTTCTTTTACCGGGCAGCTATCGCAATCACCTCCGCAACCGCCTTGTGTCCCGTCGGGATAGTTGGTTTTCAAGGTTCCGAGAATCTTTTTGTATGCATCTTCCCCGCGGATATTATCCAAATCCGTATCCTTTTCCATGTGTTTCCAGTCGAAATAACCGCTTTCGACGGATTTATTAAGGTATTCACAGGCTTCTTTTTTACTGCCTTTCAAGGAATACGCACAGCACATATTGTAATATGCAAATGTTGCCTTTGGTTCTGCTTTAAGAAGATTATTGTAAAGCTCGATGGTTTTATCGTAGTCGCCTTTTTTCATGTAGGTGCAGGCTACGGCATCGGTTATGCTCGGTTCATTAGGGAAACGTTCAAGAAGCTTGTTATAAATTCCCAGAGCCTTGTCATTATCGCCTTTCATGGTGTAGATATTGGCGATATTACCGAGTAAGTTCGGGTTATCCGGAAAATCTTTGAGCATTTCATTGTAGATAGCAAGCGAGTTGTCATAATCACCCTTGAGGGTATAAGTATAAGCGAAACTTGCTTTAACATTGGAATTGTTGGAGAGTGTTTCATCCATTTGCTTTAAGATACCAAGCGCTTTATCGTAGTCCTCTGCTTGTAAAGCCATTCCCCACTGTTGGGATAATGTTTGCATTTTTTCTTCTATCTGTCCGGCTTTTGACTTGCAATTATCACAGGGGCCTTTCCCTTCGGCTATCGGGCATTTTTCCCCGTCGCTTTCGCAGGGAATCCCCATTTCCTGTATGGGGCATTTCTCGTTGGAGGCGGCGGTTTCGGTGTTTTTAGCAGGTAGCGTACCGGTATTTTTCGCCGTGGTAGTGCTTTGGGTGGTTGTTTGCTGGCAGGCGGCAACTGCTATAAGCATCCACATGGCCAGCACAATATGTAATATCCTTTTCATTTTCTGTTCCTTTCTATCTATTTTTTACTTTTCTTTGTTTTCTTGGCTTTCTTTCCGCAACAACATCCGCACATCAATTATCACCTCCTTTAAATTCTATTGTTGTTTTAAACATTTATTGCATTTTTTGTCAGTTGCCCCCATGTCTATTAGCAACTGTTTCAATATTTCTTGCTCCACTTCGCCGATAGCACAAACGATATTCGGCCCGATACGAACCAGTGCATAGTTGAATCCTTTTGATTTAGCCGTATAAATTTCATAGCATTTTTCTAGGCGCGCTTCGGCTTCAGGGAAAGCATTCAAGTCGTCTTTTGGTAACACCAGGATTGATACCGGGATAGAGTTATAATCTATGACAATATGCATTGCCTGCCGTTGTTTCAATGTGCACATACGTCCGCCTCTGAGGCTGCAATCCTTTTTGCATGTTGTGTAAGTGTTACAGTCAGGCGTTTCTCCCTTATATTGTGCATTAAAGTATTTATTCAATGTTTCAGGTGAATCTGTTTTTAAATCAAGCCGGAAATTCGGACGGAGGACTGATTGATGGATTTGCTCGGCAGCTTCTAATAAATCAAGTGAAGATGATGCAGGCGGAAATAACAATAGCATCCCGAGAGTAATCATAATAAGCGCGGCGGATGCAATCGGGACGAAGTAATTTAAGAGGCGTTTTTTCAGCCCGGAGTCCCCGAGTGAATCTATTGCTTTCGCCCAAATTTCAGCATCATTTCCAGACGTTTGGGCAAGTATTTTAACCAGGTTCTTTTCAAGCCTGGCTTCTTTATCAAACCAAGCGCGGCATGACGGGCATTTTGAAAGGTGTTCTTTTACGGCCGAATCCGTCGCGGCATCCGGTTCTTTATCCAAATACCGGTTCAGGTGTTCTTTAATATTTGAGCAGTTAATCATAATACACCTTGTTCTTTGGCATAATTAAGGAGTTTGCTTCTTAGTTTTATGCGGGAACGCGCCAGATTACCCATAACGCTGCCGATTGGTATTTCGAGTGTTTGGGCGATTTGGGCATAATCCAGCCCCGCCAATGAACGCAGTAAAAATACCGAGCGTTCGTTATCGTTTAAAACAGAGAGTGATGTTTTTACTTCATCGGAGATTTTTTCCAGAATCCGGTCGCTGCCTTCCAGCAGTTTAAGATAATCCGGGTTATCCGTTTGTTGTGGGGCAGTCAAACAGGTCTCATCATCCAGCTTGACCATCCTGTTGGATTCTTTGTTGTATTTTCTGTTCATATTAAACACGGTAAAAGTGGCTATTTGGAAAATCCAGCTTTTAAAATCAGTTCCTTCCTTAAAGTGAGCGAGTTTCTCATATGCTTCTGTTAGGACGTTTTGCAGGGCATCTTCCATATCATCTCTTTTCCACAAGAGATGTTTTACATATCCTGATAAAGGCTGTTTCAGAGGAGCCAGCAACTCTAGAAAATGCGCCTGTTTACTATCCATATATATTAATGTTACAACCCGTTTGAAATATTACAAAATTAAATAATATTAAATGTTTTTACTTGGATGGTTTATCAATAATGTGTTTTAGTATGGAGTAAGTATTTTTTGTTTATTCCCGATATTTTTTGAACCAAAGCGTGTTTTTTACGTTTATATAATATAGGAGGAGAATCGTATGAGAAAAAACACTTCATTTATTGTAATCATATTCTGGATGATTTTTGGTTTGAGTATATGGATGTATGCAGGGGAAGGACAGGCTGCTGAAGGGGATGCGGAAATGCAGAAACTTATGGGGCAACTGGGCGATAATGATTTTGATACCAGGGATTTTGCGATGCGTCGTTTGATAGAAATAGGGGAGCCTGTCTGGCCTTTGTTGGAAAAGGCCTGCGATTCCGAAGACGCGGAAGTAAGACTGCGTGCCAGGCTTATTGCAAAAGAAACAGGGATGATTTTACCGGCTCTAAAAAAGATCGTTGAGCCGTTACTTGAGAAATTAAAATCCAGAAACGACGACGAGCGTTGTAAAGCGTTGGATGAGGTATTGAAAATAATACCGGCTTATTCACTAAAGAAAATACTTTCTGCAGCACCGGGGAAACTGGAGATGTCTTTTATCGCTCCGCCGCTCATTACCTCGACTGTCGGAGCGAAACTTGAGTTTAAAGTTAAGGTGACTAATATTGATACTAAGCCTTTTTGGATTGCCAAAAGCGCCGTAAATAAATATTACCCGTCCTATGATACTCATCTGGATATAAAAAAGACGAATTGCGGTCCGCATATTAGTGAGACTGGTGGCGGGGGAGGGCGTGGCCGTGTTTGGGGAGACGGGAGGATGAGGCTAATGGGAAAAGTTGTTTTGCCTAATCCGTTAAAGGATTTTATCCTGTTGGCTCCGGGGGAATCTATAGAGGGCGCGGTTAACAGCGCATCCCCGGATGAATTATTCATGAAAGTAACCGCCATTGGTTTCTATAAAAGCGGTAAATCAGCAGTCGTAGAATCACTTAAAAAATGGGAGAATGACAGTCCAAACAACAAAGGGTATATTGAAACATATGATTTGCTTAATCCCTTTAACGGGACGGTCAGCGCTACTTATTACGTCCAGGCGCTGGAGTTCCCGAAAACGGACAAGGGAAATACACAGCCAGTAAACGGGCTGAAAATAATAACCGATTTTGAAAAGGCGCAGTTTAATGCAGGCGAGGTGATAAAGTTTGCGGTAAGCTTTACCAATACGGCTAACGAGATAATAAAACTGACCAAACACGAAAAATATGGATATCCATTATGGGCGGTTATTGAGAATAAAGGAAATGTTTTGGTAGGCGCGGTTGGAAACGGTGGATTTTCCGAAACCTGGTTTACGATGATGGACAACGAGTTTGAGGCGGTTGAACTGATGCCCGGGGAAACAATCTGTGAGCCTGTCGCCATTGATAATTTTAAGAAGGGGGCAGGCGATTATAAAATAACAGTCGGTTACAGGGCGGATATGGGGGAAATTAAGTTATTAAAGGAAACCGGCACCGGTGAATCCGGAGAGTTTTATGGCACAGAGGAAAAAGTTTCTATCTGGAAAGGCGAGGCTATCGGAAATACAACAGTTTTTGAAATAATTGAAGGGTCGGGCGGCAAATAGTAGGGCGTATTATAAGTTTTTTTTCGAAAGCACGCATACCTTTAGATAAATCGAAAGCTTTAGAAGGTGTGTTTTTTGTCTTTGAAAGACGTTTATTTTTAAATCCAAGTGAAGCCCTGGTTGTAAGAGGAATGGTGGAGAGTAAATCTAAAAAGGCATTAATCATGTATACATAAAGTATAAATGTAAATGTTTAAGTGTTTTTAAGCCTAATTATTTTGCAAAAACAAATGGTAGATGTTAGATTGGGGCCTCTTAAAAGTGTGTAATATTTATCGTAATTGATTTGATAGGCCGCCCCGATTTGTCGGGACGAGCTTCGCCTTTGGCGGGGAGTGAATGATGGAAACAGGCATAGTAAGTTACGGGACGTGTATTCCAAAACACAGGATTGATGTTCAAGAGATTTATCGGGTCTGGCGTAATGTGACGCCTGAAATATTCGATAAGTTCAGCTTGAAGGAACGCGCGGTTTTGATGCCAGATGAGGATTCGATTTCTTTGGCAGTGAACGCGGCGCAGATGGCGCTGGATCGTTCAGGCTTGGATAGGAAATCAATCGGCGGGTTGTTTTTCGGTTCGTGCACAAATCCTTATGCAACAAAACCCGCTGCAACGGTTGTTCAGGATGCGTTGGGCTTGAAAGGCGATATAGTTTCTTATGATATCCAGTTTGGTGGAAAATCAGGAACGTCCGCGATAATTACAGCTTATGCAATGGTTTCAGCCGGATTAATGGATTACGCAATTGCCATTGGTTCGGATACATTGAATCGACATTTCCCACCGGGTACGCAGATGGAGTATGCCGCGTCAGCCGGTGCTTTTGCCTGTGTGGTTGGTAAAGAGAATATCATCGCGAAGATGGAAGGATTTGTTTCATACAGCTCCGATCTTTCTGATTATTTCAGGCCGGAAGGCGAAAGGTATATACAATTAGGCGGCGGGTGGATTGGATATGTTTCAGCATGGGGTTTGCTTGAACATATAGTGCCGGCAGGAGAAAGATTATTTGCCAAACTCAATTTGAACCCCAATAAAGATTTTAATTACGTGGCGATTCATCAGGCGAACGGGATCCAGCCGATGATGGCGGCCGGAAAACTTGGGTTGGATATGTTTTCTGTTATGCAGAATGTCTTGACCCCGTCCATAGGCGATTGTGGTTCAGCCGGAGTCCTTATTCCTTTAGCTCATATCCTGGATAATGCTAATCCCAAGGAGCGTGTTTTAGTGGCTTCGTATGGCTACGGCGCGGGAAGCGATTGTTTGTCATTAATGACTACGGATGCTATTGAGTCAAAACGACCTAAAAAAGGGTTGGTTATGGAGCAGATAGATGATAAACTTATGATAGATTATGCGGTTGCCTCTAAATACGAATATAAGTATATACGGTCACCGTTTATGATGACCAATTATCTATAAATGTTAAAGATGATTACATAAAAGATAGCTTAATTTAATAGGTTTTGGCGTAATTAGATGTAAAAAAACGATAGCAGTATGTAAAAAGAATTTACGTAAAATGATGTAAAGAGCCTTTAACGCATAGTGATTTCATATTATTATTAAGATTATTTTCAATATATTTGAGTTGATGAATATTTTTAAAGATAAATAGAAAATTAAAGCATAATTGGCATGGATATTGCTAATAATATATATTGAATGTCTATTCAGATTGATATAATAGGTGGTATGAAAGAAATGATTGCAAGGCGAAATAGCGTGTTTTTGCCTAAGTCCACATTTTTGGGCGTGAGTAGCTTTTTGCGTATAGCAATTGGTTTAAGCGTATTAGGAGTAGGCAACATAATATATATTATCGGACATATGTTTTATGCGAATAGCTGTTTTATCAAGAATATGTCTTGCTTTTATTGATTAAATTTGATAGTATAATATTATTCTATGAGAAACTTTACGCGTATAATTTATCTGGTGTTTTTTATCATACTTAGCAGTATGTTGCTTTCCTGTAGTATAAATGATTCCATGCAGGTAAGCAGTCATAACGTTGATCAAAAGCATGTTAATAATCCCCTTTTGGCTAATGATTCTGATGTGTCTGTTGCTCAACAAGATGTGGAGAATAAGATATATAGCGATGATGATCTTATACCAATTCCATCCGGTTTTGTAAAAGCAACGTCTCAATTATTTAGTTTTTCTCCATTGAAGATATTCGCACAAACCTATAGCCGCCGAACAGCTCCTAAAACAACCATAGCCGGATTGAGTCCTATGACTTTTGCATGGTTTGCCGGTATAACGGCGGCGACGGTTGTATTAGTTTTTAGACAGCAGACCGAACAAAGACCTTCTCCTGTTCTTGCATCTGACGTAGCGCAAAATAATACGGCACCTACCGCTTCATTTACCTTATTGGTTACATCTGAAACGTCGACCACCATTTCTATACAGGCCAATGCTTCTGCATCTTCAGATGTTCAGGATAACGTGGCGAGTTTGCAGGTAAGATGGGATTGGAACAGCGATGGAGTTTGGGATACTAATTATTCGACTACAAAAACAGCAACCGTTCAGTTTAATAAGCCTATGGTACAGGTAAGGACGGTTACCCTTCAGGTTTTAGATACAGGCGGATTGACGTCAAGCACAACCTTAAACCTATCGACGCCTACGCCTGATTTTACTATCAGCGCATTAACTCCAATTACCCAAAGCAATCTTGTGTATCTTCTGCTTGATGCCAGCATTTCTGCGGATGCCCAGGACAGCTCAAGTGCTTTGCAGGTAGCCTGGGATTTTGAAGGAGATGGTACGTGGGATACTGCTTACAGTACGTCTAAAACCGCCATAAACGGATATGCTAATCCGATGAGCACTACCAATAATATAATTCTTCAGGTAAGAGATTCAGTTGGTTTGACTGCATCGATAACTCGAACCGTTAATTCGCCAAACCCCGTGTTTAATTATACGGTAGGGTCTGTTGTTCCGGGCGGACTGTCGATTACTCTAGACGCGTCTGCATCTACTGATACTGAAGATACGACTGCTAATTTAAGGGTAAGATGGGATTATACAAATGATGGCTTTTACGATACGCTTTATTCATATAATAAAACAGTAGTTACAGATTATGTCACTACTGGGGTGAATTATGTTGCTAAGCTTGAAGTTACAGATACGTTAGGATTTTGGACATCGGTTACCAGCACTCTTGTATTCGCCCCCCCTACTGCAGCTTTTACGGTTACCCCAACGAGTGGAATT
Organism: Planctomycetota bacterium; assembly: GCA_016207825.1. Lineage (NCBI taxonomy): Bacteria > Pseudomonadati > Planctomycetota > Planctomycetota bacterium. The sequence continues at coordinate 282,554 of JACQZI010000008.1, forward strand.
ATTAACACCACTGTTTTTACCGCTGATGCTTCTGCTTCTACTGATCCACAGGATTCGTTAAGCGCTTTACGCGTCAGATGGGATTGGGAAAACGACGGCGTTTATGATACTGCACTTAGTACGAATAAAGTTGCCACTAGAACTTATACTACCGGAGGATATAAGACTATTAAGCTGGAAGTGACCGATACAAATGGATTAACCGATACAGAAACAACCCAGATTTTTGTCAACGAGACCCCTACTGCATCTTTTACGGTAAATCCTACTTCCGGAGGAAAAATGACGGTCTATAGTGTGGATGCTTCTGCTTCAACAGATCCTCAAGATGGAACAGGAAGTGGGAGTTTATTGCAGGTCAGATGGGATTGGGAAAACGATGGAACATGGGATTCCCCCATAGCTGGGTATGTAATTACCAAGACCGCAACTCATCAATATAGTACATTAGGAACAAAAACAATCAGGCTGGAAATTATTGATACAAGCGGTATAACTGCTACAACTACCAGAACGGTAGATATAACGGGTGGCGTTTTAGAAACTTCATCCTGCCCTGTATTCAGGTGCGATGCTCAAAGGACCGGACAAAGTCTTTATACAGCTTCTCCTTATACACCGACAATCAGATGGAGCTATGCGACGGGTGTTCCCCTTGTTTCTTCAACAACCATAGGGAAAGACTGGGTTCTTTATTTTGGTTCGGGAAACAACTTGGTTGCGGTAAAGGCGACGGACGGGAGTTCGGTGTTTACTTTTACCGCAAGCGCAAATGTACGCTCCTCTCCGGCAATAGATGTGGATGGTGTTATTTATTTCGTTGACCAGAATGACAGGTTGTATGCAGTGAATACGAGTGGAACGGAAATATGGAGTCGTGCATTAAGTGGTGCGCCTCGTACAGGAACCGTTTTTGATTCTTCTCCAGTAATCGGGCCGGATGGAACGATTTATGTCGGAGCTTCTGCCAGCGAAAGATTATATGCGATAACACCGGATGGAAATGTTAAATGGTATTTGCCAACTAACGGTATCGTAGATTCCTCCCCCACCATTGGGATAGATGGAACCGTATATGTCGGTTGTGATGACCACCGCTTATACGCGGTTACCCCAACCGATGTGAGCGGCGTTATAACCGCCACTTGGACTTATGACACCATAGATTATGTCCGTTCTTCTGCTGCAATCGGAGATGACGGAACAATATATTTCGGGTCTGGGGATACTAAATTATATGCGATCAACCCAAATGGAACGTTAAGATGGACATATACAGTAGGCGGAGCAATTATTTCTTCGCCTGCATTTTCAATAGATGGCTATGTTTATATTGGAGGGGCTGATGGAATATTAAGGGCCTTAACAGCCTCAACTGGATTACAAATTTGGGATTCTACACAATACGGAAATTTAGGGAATATTGTTTCTTCTTCAATAGTTGGAGCTGATGGTTCGGTGTATATTACCACTGATAATGGGAGTCTTTATGCCTTCCTGAACGATGGAACATTAAGATGGACATGGAATGCTATTTTAGGTAACTCTATTCGCACCTCACCGGTTATTGATTCAGATGGGACAATATACATAGGAGCCAATAATGGAAGGCTTTATGCTTTAGAGTATCCGAGTATCGGGGGATTGATGGCATCTCCCAGCCCAATGTTTCATAAAGACATATGGCATACGGGACGAGAGCAATATCCGGGTCCTCTTAATAATACTAAAAGGTGGGAGTTTACATTAGGTGATATTTCAGAATCATCGCCTGCCCTAGATATGGATGGAAATATATATCTTGGTTGCCGTGACGGCAAATTATACGTGCTGGATAGTATAGGTGCGTTTAAATGGTCTTACCAGACAGGGGGTGCAATAAATTCGTCTCCGGCTATAGGGCGTGATGGAACTATTTATGTCGGAAGTGACGATAATTACCTTTATGCGCTTAATCCTGGCGGAACCTTGAAGTGGAAATATATAACAGGCAGCCTTATTTATTCGTCCCCATCTATAGCCCGTGACGGAACGATTTATGTAGGTTCAAATGACGGTAAGCTTTATGCCATAAATGCGGATGGGACTTTTAGATGGGCGTATACTACTCCTAATGGACAACCGGTTCGTTCTTCCCCTGCCATTTCTGCAGATATGAGCACTGTTTATTTCGGATGTGATGACGGAAGACTTTATGCTGTGAACACTTCAAACGGTTCTTTGAAATGGTTTTTTAATACCGGATCTACGGGCGTTCGTGCGTCGCCAACACTTGGCATGAATGGATTTATTTATTTCGGAGATGATGCGGGTGTGTTTCATTGTGTTCGAGATGATGGGGCGGGATCCCCTAATCAGCTATGGTCTTTTACTACGGGAGTTAATGACAATCTCTTTGGGTTATCAATAACTTCTTCAGAGTTGATTTATTCTACAGCTGCGATAGATGAGGGGCCAGGAGTTACTACGCCTACCATTTATTTCGGATGTTACAACGGTAGGATATATGGACTTTATTTAAATGCTTATCCAGCTTTTGGTATAAATGCTGGTGATGGTAGGTGGGGTTATGTGACAGGTGATTTTGTCCATTCTTCTCCTGTGGTTGATATAGATGGTATGGTTTATGTCGGTTCAGAAGATTCTCGTTTATACGGTTTTAACAGTAACGGCAGTTTAAGATTTACATTCCAGACATCGGGTAATATCAGGTCTTCTCCAGTTGTTGCCGAAAACGGCAGCGTTATCACAGTGTCAGAAGACAATAAAGTATATGCGATAGGCCTGATTATAGGTGGATTAGCCAATACCCCGAGTCCAAGATTCCATTATAATCAGGCTCAAACCGGGCTTAATTCGTATGGAGGACCATCAACCAATACTCCGGCTGCGAATACTTTCACTGGGGATCAGATTTGGTCATCACCTGCTATCGGCAGCAATGGCGTGATATATTTTGGCTGTAATAATGGTAATTTGTATGCCATGGCAAGCAACGGGACTATAAGGTGGACATATCCAACTGCTGAGGGGGATGATATTCAATCTTCTCCTGCTATAGGGGCTGATGGAACCATTTATTTTGGTGATATGGGTGGATATGTATATGCATTGGTTGATAATGGAGGAAGTCCTACTCTTCTTTGGACTTATCAAGTTCCCACTACTGAAGCAATTTATTCCTCCCCTAATATTGATTCCCAGAGCAATATTTATTTTGGTTGTATAGACGGAAATCTGTATTCGCTTAATGCGCGTGGAACATTTCGCTGGCGTTTCCAAACAGGCGGTGAAATTTGGTCATCACCTGCGTTGACGGCTACTGGAGCCACTACTTCTATTATTTACATTGGTTCTAATGACGGAGTTTTATATGCGATAAATTCAAACGGATCAGAAAGTTGGTCATACCAGACAGCTCCAGCAGGAGCTATTCGTTCTTCGCCTGCCATCGGGACAAACAACAGGGTTTATTTCTGTTCGGTTAACGGAAATTTATATTGCCTTGATGCTGTTACCGGTAATCCTATACTTGGATGGCCGGTTGGTGTTGGTGCAATTGAGTATTCATCGCCGGCTTTGGATAGTGCTAATAATGTTTATGTCGGAACTGCTGCTGGGCTGTTATATTCTGTTGCTGCTAACGGAGGGATAAGGTGGGGATACAATACTCAAAGCGGCGGTATACAATCATCGCCTATTATTTCCAATGCTTCGGGATTACTTTATTTTGGGACATATTCAGGTGGCGCTAACGGAGCCCGTATCTGGTGTTTAAGAACATCTGGTGTAGGAGGTCCTTTTGCTCCATGGAATGGGGCTGAAGCTGCGCTTCAATGGGCTTATCCACACTATGTTCCAATAGGTGTTCCGTTTGGTTTAATGGGTTTTACAGTTGGAGATTTGAATGCGACTTATGGGATAGAAAGTTCTGTGCATTCCTCTCCTGCTTTAGGACAATATGCGAGCGGAGGCAAGGTGATAGTTGGTTCTTTCAACGGGCGATTATTTAGGGTCGGCATTGACCCTGCTGATATTACGGTCACGAAGGAATCCAACAAGCAGAGAGTAAGTATTGGGGACGTGGTTACATACAAGGTAACGGTGAAAAACAGCGGTATAGACCCGTCGCTTCAGACGTTGATATACGACCGTATTCCTTACGGATTTAAATACATAAAAGGTTCTACGTTGCTGTATCGTACCAATTGGTGGTGGGAAGCGGAGTAACTTTCGGCAAATACGAAAACAAGGCAGTAGCCAATTATTTTGATACCCAGTGGAAAACATCCAACGTGGCAAAGGAAACGGTTTTAGTCGTACCCGACCCGTTATTTGACTTGGGTACGATAATCGGCAAAGTGTTCGATGATTCAAACGGAAACGGGATGCAGGATGACGGCGAAAATGGAATAGGCCATGCCAGGATAATAATGGAAGACGGTACTATCGTGGTGACTGATAAAGACGGCAAATACCACGTGCCCGGAGTAATACCCGGCACCCACCTTTTGAGGCTTGTTTCGGTACCGGGAAATAGCGAGAATTCCAATAAGAGTTCTAGGAAAATAGATGTAAGCGAAAACCCGAAGGTGGTAAGAGTAACCGAAGGGTTGTTATGTAAGGTTAACTTTGGGGTGATAAAGGGCGGAAACGTATCAGGATCAGAGGGCAAGGGATCTGATGTTACCGAAGGAGAGCCTGATTTGACGATACTGGCATTGGGAGAAGGAGTTGCCGGATATAATAATTCTACCGGTAATCTTGACCCGGTAGCTCATGATGATGCCTATGATGACGGTTTTTATTCCAGGGGTAGGATGGCTTATTATTTAAAATATACCACGGATAACCGAAGGTACCGCGTGACTTCGTCATTTGATTCCAAGCGCAATAGATACCGTGAGTTATACCGGTATATAGACCCCGATAAGTATTACCCGAATTACGGGGATGATTCCACAATAAGCTGGGATGCGACCAATACCCAAGGTTTATTATATTTAAAAGGAGAGCATCTGCCTTCTAATTCAAGCTTCCTCTTAGGTAATTACCAAACTGACTTAAATGGGACGGAGCTTTTGAATTATAACCGTACATTATACGGGGTGGAATTCAAACTGAATAATAATGTTTCCGGACAAGGAGAATACTTCCTCTTACCTAATACCGGGGTAAAACTGTTCGGGGCGCAGGCGTACCAGATAGCTGCGCATAACGAGCTTAAGGCGACCGGTGGATCATTCTATTACCTAAAGCATAATAATATCGTGGCAGGGTCGGAACGGGTGTCCGTTGAAGTACGCGATAAGGTAAGTAACATGATGCTTTCAAGGGTTACCAAGGTTATGGGAATTGATTATGAAATAGATTACGGTAACGGCCGGATAATGTTTAACTATCCGATACAGTCCGTGGAATCATCTGATACGATAATATCGACAGGCATACTGGATGGCAGTCCGGTATATGTAGTGGTTGATTACGAATACGAGCCGGATAGGCTGCATTTAAATGAAGGGACATACGGCGGAAGAATTGAGCACTCCCCCACCAAGGATATAAAGATAGGTGTAAGCGCCGTATCAGAGGAAGAGGATGATACGGATTATATGCTTCAGGGAGCCGATATAAAATGGAGCCTGCCGAAAGATACGACAATCACTGGTGAATATGCTGAATCAGAGTCCCGTGGAATACCCAATCATATTTCACTTAACGGTGGATTAAGCTTTGATACGGTAACGAACGGTCCTACGACAGAAGGCAGCGGTTATCAGGTAAGGGTAAGCTCAAAGCCTTTGGAAAAAGTGGATACGGGTGGCTATTACCAGAGATTAAGACCGGGATTTATAAGTTCAGGCACATTTATCCATCAGGGTACGGAGAAATACGGCTTTAATGCATTAACCAGACTGACTGATGAGTTGAGTGTCCTTATTAAATACGATGCACAGGAATTATTGAGGCAGTATAACCTTGTTTCAGGGGCATTAGTCGGAGGACAGAAGACTAGGGTAACGAGCTTGCAGGGAATATATCAGAAAAACCGGTTAAGCCTGACCGGTGAATACCGTTACCAGAGCGTGGAAGACACCCTGGCTAATACCACAAGCGAAAGCAACCGTGATACGGCGTTAGGTGCCTTAAGGGCCGGATATAAACTGACAGATAAGTTTAACTTATATATGGAGCAGCAGGCGACATTAAAGGGAGATACAAACCACCAGACGACTTTGGGTGCAAGCGCCGAAGTGATGAAGGGAATGCATACCAATTTGCAGGGAACAAGCGGGACGACCGGTAACTCGGTATTATTGGGAATTACATCAAATGTATCGGAAAAGACGAATGTATTTACTAATTTCAGTTACGGGGTAACCAGCGGTGCTAATCCGGTCCGGACAACGACTACGACAGGAGGTTTATCCAGCCAGTTGACACCCGAGACCAGGGTATATGTGCAGGAGCAATACCAGACTTCTCCATCATCCGTGGCAACTGCCGAGGCTGTTGGACAGGAAAGCAGTCTTGATGATAAATGGCGGCTGGGTTGCAGTTTTGAGCGTGGCATGGTGAATAACTTTGACGGGACAGATACGGTAAGGAAGAGCGGAAGCATTAACTTAGGATATAATGATAAAGAAAGCCTTGTATTCGGGACCAAGCTGGAAGGTCGGCTGGATGAAGGCGTATCAGACCGGACGCAATATACGACATCAAACGACATAAAATATAAATTAACGCATGATTTCTCTATATTAGGGCGTTTAAAGTGGTCACGGACAGAAAACGATACGACCGATGAGATAGAAGGATTATTTAAGGAGTCTGGGGTTGGACTGGCATTCCGTCCTGTAAGCTGGGACAAGCTTAATCTGATAGGGAAATATACGTATTTGATAGACCAGCATCCGCAGACCAAGCTTGCCGGGACAGCGGCGAATATAGACCCCTTGGATATAACCAAAGAACGGGCATCGGTATACGCATTGGAAGGCGCGTATGATCTGCCTTGGTGCCAGGTAGTGGGCAAATACGCCTTTAAGAATGGACAGGAAAAGGTAGGCGGACGCGCTTATACGGATAGCGATACGATATTATGGATAAGCCGGATTAATTATCATGTGATAAACAAATGGGATGCGGGAGTGGAATACCGGGTGTTGGAGCAAAAGTTAGCCGATGACAAGAAAACAGGAATGCTGGTGGAAGCGATGTATAAGATAAACGAATACGCGCAATTGGGAATCGGGTATAATTTTACTGACTTTACCGATGATTTGATAAATGATAATGATTATAAAGTCACCGGACCGTTTATCAGGTTTGTCGGGACTTTTTCTAGGTAATTATTATGATGATAGTTTTTATTTTACTGTTTGTGCCTGTTGCGGGTAAAGCTTATTGTGAAGATGAAGAAAGAACAGGGACCGAAGCATTCATGGAAAAATATGCCTTGGCGGAAACCTTAGAATTGGGGATTCAGCCTATCTTCAAATGGAGTGGTAGCCATAATACCACGGATTTAGAATGGTTTAATTTTACGGCGACCCATATGATGAACCGTGACAGTGGATTAAGGCTGGCCTTTGGATATTTGGCATATGATGTTTTGGATAGCGGCCAGAATATAGGCCGTTTGCGCTCAATGACTTTCAGGCCGACCCTGTTTCAGAATTTAGCGTCAGGCGCTGAAATCACCCCGTATTTCGGTTTTGGTTTGAATTACTATCGCACGACCGATGAGATTGCCGCCCAATATGGACAGAAGATTTTTGTCCGGACTGATGTTACTTGGGGTGCTCATTTGGCCGCTGGTTTAAGGTATCTTTCTGAAAGAAGCCTTTCTTTCTCATTTGATATCTATCGCGATTGGATGATGGATGATTTTAAGGTTTGGCAGATTCAAGGACGAAGCGAATTGCCCGGCGTAAAGATAGATATGGACATGTGGGCGCTGGGCCTAAACGTTTCCTTAAGGTTCTAAGCGGCTGCCGCCCCTACCAACTTTAATCGATTGGGCGTCCTGGCCCCCGTCCTACCAGTTATAATCAATCGGACGTCCCGTGACGAATGTCACGGGACACTAAAGCATCGGGATACTTCAAATAACCCACTCGCATCTACCCGGAACGAAGTGACGTCCCTTGCGGCTGCAAGGGATTGTTCCATAATATCCGTGCATCCCTTCCGCTAGGAAAGGGATTTTTCCTTAATATGCCTTTTAGGCGATCCAGCCTAAAAGATACACATTCACCGTCGTCGTAATCCCATTTCTCTCGGCACTCACGAATACCTTCCTGGTCGGGGTCTTGACGGCCAGTTCCACCTTGCCCGCATTGCATGAAGGGTAACCATCCGCCTGCGTTCCGGCATGCAGTGTCGCCCGGCAGGCGTAGTAATTGCCCGGCCCGCCCACAGAGGCAATCGCGGCAAAGGTCATCGCTTCACCCGCCTGATGCTCCAGTTCTATAAAGACCGCCTTTGCCCCGTCCGGCACAAGCGCGGATAAATCGACCTGCAAGCCGAAATCATCACTCCCCGCGTTCTGGTAGACCGGAAGGTTCTGTCCGAAATTGACGATTTGCGCCCCGCCCGGAGTAAATGAAAGCTTCGCCGGGGTGACCGCGCCATCCTTGATTTTATCCGTCTCCACACTGTTCACTGCTAACTTATCACTGGTTACTTCTCCATTAATAATCTTCTCCCGATTAATGCTGTTGGAGGCGATTTGGGTATATCCGATATCGTAGTCCTTGACCTTCGCGCCGGTCACGGCTTGGTTTTTTATCTTAGCGGTCTCTATTGCGTTGTCTGCAATCTTGGTTACGGTTACGGCGTTTGGGGCAATCTTATCCTCCTCCACACAATTGGTGCCTAATTCGGCGGCGACCAAGGGTGGCACAAGAGGACGCGCCACGGCGGGCGGAGTGAAAGATAATTTTGCCGGAGTGACCGAGCCATTGGCAATTTTCTCCGTGGTTATGGCGCTCCCGGCAATCTTTTCTGTCGTTATCGCTTTGTCTTGTATTCTGGAACCGGTAACTTGTAACTCCCCTATCTTTGAGGTGGTTATTGCACCGGCGGCGATTTTTTCAGACTTGACCGCGCCGTCCCTGAGTTTGGAGCCGGTCACGGCATTATCAGCCAGTTTAGAACCGGTCACCGCACCAGTAGCTAATTTCTCTGTCTTGACACTTCCGTCTTGTAACTTAGAACTGGTAACCTGTAACTCCCCAATCTTTGGTGTGGTCACTGCTTCGCTGGCGATGTTTTCTGTTTTGACTTCACCTGGATTTAATGCCATACAAATATACTCGTATAAGTTGATACGATTATACGTTAATAAGTGTGTTCTTCCCTTATCAACTTATCATCTTAATATCTTACTAATAAATCACGCAATGACCGCTTTCATTGCCTTGGTCCAGAGTCCGGAGTTGGCCGGGATGCTTGTGTTCACCCAGCGGAAGAAGCCGTAGAAACTATCCCCGGCATTCTTGTCGCCGCAATCAATGGTAAAGCGCGCCTTTCTGGAGACCACGGTTTTTTTGACGTCATCTACGCCTTCAGGCGGCATCTCGCCCTTGGGAACGAGTGTCCACCGGCATTCAATTCCGTCTGCCAATTTATGCATACTGACTCGGGTGGCGTCTTTTTCGGTCTGGGAGCGCACCTCAATCACGCCGCCGCCGAGCGCCTTCAGGAAGATATAAGGCACCAGTTCAATCTTGCCGCGCGGGGTGGGCTCAAGATCATACTCCTTGCCGACCAGCATCCGCAGGTCATTCTTGGAAATGTGGGAATTACTCACGACATATTCCTTGTGGAATTTACGCCAGGCCGCGGCATAGCGCTTACGGCAGTCGCGGTGGGCGGTGACATCGCCGCCGGTCCGGGCGCTGGTATTCTGAATCTTATGATATAACGGCTCATAATTTTACTAATAGTTGGGGAATTCTTTAGGGCTTTTTGTGCTATACCTACAGGCCAGGATGTCCTCATCCCGGCTTAGGATGTCTTCATCCCGTGCCAAGATGTCCTCATCCTGCATCAGGATGTCTTAGTCCTAAGTCAGGATGTCCTAATCCTAAGTTAAGATGTCTTCGTCCCATGTCAGGATGTCTTCATCCCGTATTGGGATGTCCTCATTTCTGGTTGAGATGTCTTACCTCCTTTCTTAAATAGACTACGGTGGTACGCCTACACACGTTGCATCCTCAAACTCTAAATAAGAGCTATCCGTAATTTTTACTCCGGCACGAGTACCGCCGCTAATATCATTTGCCAGTTTATATACAATGTAATAAGTCTTTTGAGTGGTCGTCACCTGCCACTTTTTCATATTGAGCCAACAGGTGCCGTTGGAGAAATTGCCCTTGCTGATAAGCGTATCGCCGCTGTCCCAAAATCCGTTCCCGTTTGCATCGCACCAGACCTGGACCTCTATTTTGCAATCAGGACAAGCGCTATTGGTGTATCCTTTCAATCCCTTATCAATCCGGAACCGCTTCCAGCGGGCAGTTCCGCCTGTAGTTTTGGCATCAAACTTGATGTGTGCAATGGATTGCCCCATCTGGATGGCCTGTCCCTGACACACATCGGTCCAGTTGGTCGTTGTTACCGTAAGCCCGCCAATCGCATAATTTAACCCCCAATCCAAAAGCTTTGGAGTTTGGGATGTCACCGAGGTTGAAAAATTAGCACGCAATTTAAGCGCATAACACATTGGTTGCGGGAGAACAGCAGATAAATCAGTTCCTGAAGCCACATTGGAAACGAGTAGAGAATTATCCAGCGCCTTTAAAACATCTATGGCCATGGAAGTATCGGTCGGCGAATATACCGTATAGGTTAATACGCCCCACGATGTAACGCCTTCCGGATTAATTACCGGAGAAATATAATTTCCTGATGACTGGTATGGGACTGAAAAGCCATCAACCGCGGTTGCATAAACCGGATTAGTCGAACCGGTTGCAGTTCCTAAAACGGCAATCCTTCCGACCCCTCCAGCGCCGAGGCCACCGCCGCCTGTTCCGCCCAATGCGGTAACCAGATTAGCGCCTAAAGTTAAACTATTACCAATCAAACAAACCGAGCCGCCGGAACCGCCTCCTCCTGTGCTGTCAACAGTGCTTATTCCATTAGTTCCGTTGCAAACAATTAAACCGGTAACGGAGATTTGAGATGCCTTGATGACGATAATACCGCCGCCGTAACCGCCTTTAGCATTTAGTGCTAGTGTTAGATATCCACCTGCGCCTCCACCGCTACCAGAAAATAATAGCCTAAGATCAGTAAAGCCAACAGAACCACCACCGCCACCGCCACCGGCTCCGCAATAATATGCGGAACCACCGCAAGGACCACCGTTTCCGCCCGAGGCATATTGTCCTGATGCGCCGGTAGTCCCCATAGCGCCGTTTTGTCCTGCTGGATTAGTACCATTTCCAGCTCCAAACTTTCCGCCGCCTCCGGCAGTTCCATAACCGCCGCCGCCGCCATATCCTGGATAGCCGCCGTAAGTGGTGCCGGATATCCAACCACAACCGCCGCCAGCACCGCCGCTACCAATAGTGCCTGTGCCAGGTACTCCAGCATAAGCAGTTCCGCCACCACCACCGCCTTGCATAGTAGCAGGCTGGCTATAGCCGGCTCCTCCTTTTCCATTGTAGGTTTCTCCGCCGTATGAAACGCCGGTGCCAGGTTGTGTTCCGCCCAAAAACCCTAATCCATTAGCAGAAATAGTTCCGGCAACTGTAACAGTTCCTGATGCCTTAAAGAAAATCACACCGCCCTTTGTCCCATCCCAGGCGGTTGCCGTCATGACATAACCGGCATTGATGGTAACATCCGTATAATTCGGCACGCGCTGGACCATTATCTTCTGGGTTGAGGCATCTCCATAAGTATTGGAAATAGGCTGGCTAAAGGTAAGGGTATTACCATTAATAGCGGAAATAAATTTGGTTTCGTATTTTCCGACATTGGCGTAATCACCGGAAGTGCCTTTGAGATTGATGACAAGGACTTCGTCATTGATTGCTAATCCGGTCGGTGCGGCTGTCAAAACGATAGAATTATCCAAACTGTCAATAACGCCGTTAGTGGCATCGGCAACGAAATTAACGGCATCTCCAGCCGTGCGCCCGCCCTGCTGGGTTTGGGTATTGATATTGAAATCAGCCGAGTTGATATTAAGCGCGCCATCCGCGCCGGTACCGATAGCGCCGGAGGCAAGGGTGACATCCGCCGAGCCGGTGGCGCTTACGGTGCCGTTGAACGAGCCGGAATTGAAGTCCGTCTGCGACCAGCTATCGGAGAATGCGGGAGAATTCACCGCAGAGACGCAAAGAATACAAAGAATGCCGATTGTTAATTTCCAATGTTTTTTCATGAATTTTCCTTTCAATTAAAAAGCATCTATTATTTCCGGTGGCGCATTACGCACCAGCATATACGGAGTAATACTAAGGCGCAATCCCTTAATACTGCCATCAGGATTCTTATCCCAGGAACCGATGCAACCTTTTTCATTATTCAGAAGAGTTACCGAAAGAGCGAGGGTGTTTTTTTCGCAGTATTTATCACGGAATTTTGCTTCCACCCTGATAGCCCCATCAACACATATTTCAGGCCGGACGCTAAAGACCAAATTATCATCTTTTGTCTGAAGAAAACCAGTTTCCTTTTTATTAATGCAAGCTATTGAATCATCAAAAATAACCGCATCATCTTCTACCAAAGAAATCCCCAAACAAACATGTTCGTCTGTTTGGTCCGTCGTTTCCCAAGGATTTTGTTTTTCCGGCGTTTTCACGCTTGGCGCTCCAGACGAGACGCATCCGGGAAAGACGATTAACAAGACAAACGCTGCAACAACAAACACTGTTGTCCTTAAACAAACCGATATCATTTTTTTCATAAAGTTATCTCCTGTTTTTTAATCCGGTTTACTGAAAAATATATGGTCCTGAATCAGCATCTTAATCTTAAAATTCATATTACCGGTAATCTTATAAAGCGGGTTGATATCACTTTTATCCAGGATAAACCCCAAAGCAAATACAGAATATAACCGCAGGTCATCATTCTTTTCGTTATTATAGAATTTCACCAGGTGGTCAATGGAGTTTTTTTCGCCGATATAACCTATGCCGTGGAGAGCTCTCGTTTTTATTTCAACAGGTGTAAGTTTATTTTGAATTTGTTTGTATAATATATCCAGAACTTCCTGCCGTTTCCCAAGCATGGCTAAAGCTACCGTTAAGTTATTGTATCCGGTTACAGCCAAATCAATACGTTCCTGAGCTTTCTTGAAAGCTTCCTCCAGCGCAGGAACGGCTTTGGGGTCGCCCAGCATTCCCAAAGCCAAAACCGCATAATTCCAACTTATGGGGTCAGAAAAAGCCTCCTTTTTAACAATTTCAATCAAGGCATTAACTGAAGTCGAATCCTTCATCAATCCCAATGCCAGTATGGCCGCGCCGCGCGACAGGGGTTTGGTTTTTTTAATGGCTATTTTCTGAAGCTCCGGCAAAGCGGTTTTATTTCCCAGTATACCGATTGAAAGAAACGCTATTCCTTCTATATTGAAATCGATTTTTTTAGTGAGGGCGATCAATTCGTTATAAACACTATTATCGCCAAGCTGAGCCAAAGAAATCGCGGCAAATGCCTGGACTTCCGTTGATTTATCCCGCAATAAAGTAAGAAGTTCTGGCTTACCCTTAGGCGAGGCAAGCAATCCAAGCGCTATGGCGATTCCTGACCTTACTGGAATTTCGCGCGCATTCATTGCTTTTTTGAGGCAGGGTAAAATTGATTCATCTTTAACGCGACCCAGGGCTATCGCGGCGTATGAACGGACGGTTTCGTCGTATGCCTCATTCGTAAGTATTTTACCGATAAAATCAACCAGCGATTTATCCTGTAAATTACCCAGGGAAAGAACCGCCGAACATTGGACTTCCTTATGGAGTTTTTTATTAAGATTCAGGGCATCCTTAAGCGTATTGATAGAAGCTTCGGTTTTTATAAACCCAAGCGCCAGGGCGGCATAAGCCTGGCTAATCATCTGTGAACGCTGGTTGGTCTCGTTCAATAAAATTGCTTTTAAATTATCAACAACAGACTCTTCGCCCATGATACCCAATGATAAGGCCGCAATATTCTTCACATCAAGCGTGTCGTCATTAAGCATTGCATCTTTTAAAGCCGCCACCGCGTTCTTATGCTTAAACTTTCCCAAAGCCAAAGCGGCATTCGCCCGGATGAACGGGCTGACATCTTCTTTTAAACACTTTATTAAAGTATCCAGAGCCTGTTTGCTGACAGAATTAGCATTCATTTCTACCGAGATGGTGCCATCGGTTGGCTTGCTTGAAGGGACATCCTCCCATTGAATTTGTTTTTTAAAAGAAAGATAATAAAGACGATTCCTTGACCACCAGTTTTCCCACATGGGAACAGAAGCTATTGGATTAAAAACCAACGGCTCAAGACCCGTCCCGGCTGGCGGCCTTGGAGGAGGAGACGGCGGCTTGGGCGCATTTTTATTATCAGGAGGTTTAACACCTGGATTTTGTTTAGGGTCGGGGGTTGAATTCGGAGTCTCAACAGGCGGTTGAGTTACACTGGGCTCTGGATCCGGGGTTACTGCCGGAGCTGGAGCAGGCGTCGGTTGAACAGGTTCCGATTGCGGAGCCGGTTGGACGGTTTCAGGCTGCGGAAGCGGTTTAGTTTCCGAAGGTTTAAGTTCTGGAGCTGGGGTCTCAGATGGTTTAGTTTCAGGCTGGGGAGCCGGTTGTACAGGAGTTGTTTGTTGCGGTGTTGGCGAAGGGGCAGGGTCGGGTTTCTTGTTACCATATCGCTCGCTCAACTCTTTTAACTGCTGCCAGTAACGAGGAGGATTATCTTGCCCACAAGGACACCATGCCATAGCGGGAATTATCATTAAGACCAGAAGGCATGCTCCCAATAAAATTTCTACCCCTAAAAGCAGTCTACTTTTCCCCATTTTTTAATTTTTCCTTTCACTAACTTTTTATAAATCATCCATGGATATTTTCAGAACTATGCAGAAGATCCCAAAAACTAATAGAGGTGTGCGGGAGGCATAATTTTTTATTGCCGGTAACAACAGAAAAAACTTTAGATATGCCAAGAAGATCAAAAACATCCCGAACATTTGGCTGGGGGTTGATCAATACGATTTTACCGTTATTTTCCGCAATAACGCCATAAGCTTTAATAAAGACTCCAGCGCAGGCACTGCCTAAATAATCAACACCGGATAAATCTATCGCAATTTTATACTGTTTTTTACCCAGAAGGTTATTAAAAGTTGCGTCCAGCTTGGCCATTGCGTATATATCAAGCGAGCCTGAAAGCGTGACTGTTACCGCGCCGTTTTTATCTGTTTGTGTTTTAATTTCTAAATTTTCCATTATTTATTCCTATTTAAAAAACTGGCCATTAATTATACTTTCCGCTAATCAAGAGCGAAGAAAACATTATTACCAAGCAAATAAAATAATTGATAAAGAACATATTTTCATTCCATGCTTTTTCCAGAACTAATAAAACCGCCAGTATCCCAAAAAGGATGGAAACAACCCATAGTTGCGGCATGTTTAAGCCCAAGGGGACGATAAGATACGACAGCAAAACAAGGCCGGCAATAACCAGTTTGCCGTATTTTTCCCCGAATAAAACAGGCAGGGTAATCACGCCATCCTGCTTATCCGCTTTGATGTCCTTAATGGTAATAATATTAGCCGCCAGGAAAAACACAAGCGGAATCAATATCATAAACTCCTTTGGAAATTTCTCTACGGTTTTTGCGCCCCCTAAAAGAGAATACCCCAACAGCATCGCCACTAATGAGTTTATCCCTATTACCATCATATTAAGCGGGAAAACACGCTTTAGGCGGAAAGGCGGAATGGAATAAACAATATATAAAGCCATGAAGAAAAGCAGAATCATCAAGGAGACATGAGAAACGTTGATTGAAAAATAAACCATCAGGAAGAAACAAACTATCCCGATAATTTTGTATTCGGCTAACGGGATAGCCCCCTGAACCAGCGGCCGGTCTTGATTAGAGATGCGGTCGCTTTCAACATCAACAATGTCATTGACGACTATCAGGGATTGAATCCCAAAGAATAGAGCCAAAGACACACTCACACAAGCAAGATAGTCCAGGGGGTTGCCGAAAACTCCCGGTAAATTTTTACCCTCAACAAGATATCCTAATATGATGCCGCCAACGACTAATCCACAGTAATGGACACATCTGGTTAACCTTATATTATGTAAGAAAGCGGCGCATTTCTTGCGGTCGTATAATAAAAACCAGGTAAATAACGCAACAACAATAACGAGCAGGAAAATCAAGCCCGGTTTTTCATCCAGCACAAGCAGTAAACTTGGGGTAAAAAACATTTTCTCAAAAGGCGTCGGCATATTTGCTGGCGGAAGATGCGGGAAAACTGAATTCCAGAGATGGGTTATAATGGCAAAGAAACCACCGGCGTAAAAAACAAAAGTCAGATAGAATATAATCGCGCCGGAAATAGATTTAATCCAGTTTTGGGTCTTGATATATACATATATAATGGCTAATATCGTTACCGTGACAAATTCCACCCTGATTCCGGGTGAAGCATTTTGTGAAAAATCCACCCATGGATTGGCGCAATAAATGAAGAAACGCCAGACTTCATTAATTGTGTGAAAATATATGATATTCGCACCTTTACCGCCGGAGATAAAGAAATCAAAGATAGGAACACAGCAAGTAATAGTCCAGAATACTATTACGGTTTTGGTTACTTTTTCTATCCGTTCTTTTGTCAGAAGCCGAAGTATGATTGCCAAAATGAGCGCCTGGCTAATATAGAACAAGGAATAATGCCCAAAGAACCTAATAATAGACGAGTACGGCTGGTCAACAAACCCGATAGTTTTATCGCATTCCAAAACGCCTTCAAGGAAATTACGGATAGCTATAATGCAAGCAAAAGTGACCATCCACCAGCCAAAACCGATGTTAGTTGATTCAATCGAATCAATAAATCTTTTTAACTTATCAAAAACAGTTTTAAAAAACGGTTTCATAATATTAATTTATATAGCCACTTGTTTCCATCCAACCATATAACCACATTCAAATATATAATGCTCCTCGGTCATTTTGTTTTGGCCGTTTGTTTTACAATAAACCCATGTTTGAGGCAGTTTATCAAGCGGCAATTTATATTTGGATGGTTTAAATATTTTTGCCATAGGTTTACCGCGTATAACCAGTAAATCAGCCGCTGTTAACGGAGGATATTTCAAGGCGTTTTTATTCATAAATAACGTTTCCATTTATTCCGTTTCGTCCATATATGATGTATATATGCAAATATCGTGCCAACATTCGTAAAAATTTGCAAAAACCGTAAAACCATTTAACCGGTTATAAATAAGGAGGTTAGGCTTAATGAATCAATCTGCTAAGAATCAATTTTGAAGAAAGGTGTATTAAAAAGAATACCAGTATTACTAAGACGTTACCGCTTCGAAACAAAATCGGAAGAATAAGATATGTTTAGCTGTTTTATCTTATTGTGAAGATTGGCGCGACCATATTTAAGAAGACGGGCAGCTTGGCTAATATTGCCATTACATTTTGTTAGGATGTCTATAATAATATTTTTTTCAGCTATTTTTTTTAATTCTTTAAAGGTTAAAGAGTGAGATGAATGGATAGTTTGTTTATAGTTTTGGATAGGTTCTGAAAGCATTGTTTCTGTAATAGTTTTGGCATCCGGGTATAAGATACATATGCGTTTTATCTCGTTTTCCAATTCACGGACATTGCCGGGCCAAGGATAGGCGACCAGAAGCGCTAAAGTGCTGGGCGATACTTCGGGAATTTCCTTACGGGGAATAGAGCATTTTCGTAAAAAATGCTGGGTTAAAAGAGGAATGTCTTCTTTTCGGTCGCGAAGAGGAGGGAGATTAATAACGATAGTGTTAATACGGTAAAACAAATCTTCTCGGAAAAGTTTATTCTTTACCATTTGTTCAACATCCTGATTAGATGCAAAAACAAAGCGAGTGTCAACCGGAATTGGTTTCTGGGCCCCAACTCGCCAGAGAAGTTTTTCCTCTGAAACGCGCAGGAGTTTTTGTTGCATTACCGGAGACATATTAGCAATTTCATCAATAAAGAGTGTTCCGTTTGAAGTAAGTTCAATATAACCTTTTTTATCTTCCTTGGCATCTGTAAAAGCGCCTTTAGTATGCCCAAAAAGATGGTTTTCCAAGAGTGTTTCGGTCGGTACACCTGCATTAATCGCTAACCATTGTTTATCTTTACGGTGGCTATTCTGATGAATCGCATTAGCAATCACTTCTTTCCCTGTGCCGGTTTCACCCTGAATTAAAACCGGCAAATCAGTCGGCGCAACTTTTTCCAGCAACTGCCACACATCACGCATCAAAGGTGACTTCCCGATTACAATTTCTTTAGTAAAAGATAATTCACAACGGTAACCAAGCGTCTGAACAAGAACAGACGGGACGGAATAAGATGTTTTCGTTAGTGCGGATAATTGACGAAAGAACCGTTCAAATTCACGGGTCTTTTCATAAAACCAGGTTATATCTAAATTAGATACTATTGGCTTAATGCGTTTTTCCATTTTCTCTGCTTTTTGTGGCATATTATTTAAAAAATAACATTTACTTAAAAGCAAAAGAGATTCGCATACAAGATCGTTTAGTTTTAATCGGCGGGCATCTTTGGCAATGCCTTCTAAAACCGCAACAGCGGAATCCAATTGCGATTTCAATATTTCAATCATAGCCAAGTGTATTTTTGCCTCAAGCGCTTTTTCCGGGAATGAATCTTGTTCGCTAATCCTGATGCACTCCTTAAAAGACTGCGCGGCATCATCATACTTTTTTATTGCTATTTGATATTCGCCGACAAGATGGTGATAATGTAACCCGATAAAACCTGTTGATAGAAATGTCTCGTCCCGAGGCAACTTCTTCTCAATTATTTCCTGCACACCACCCAGTTTGTTTTCAGCAAGATAGCAAAAAGCTAATTCAATGAGGGTTTTAATGTAACTATTTTTATCCATCACGATAGCAGCATCACCGTATTTTTGATAATATTCTTCGACCTTCTGGAAATGATACAAAGCTTGATTAATACCCCCAATAGCAGAGAGGTTTAACCCCAAACCATAATGAACAATAGAAAGATAAGCTGCCGGAAGTGTATGCTTTAATGCAATTGACTGCGCTTTATAACAAGCTTCTAAAGATTCAGAATATTCAGAGAGCTGGCTATACGCTGTTCCCAAATAATAATATAGGTAATACTTTTCAATTGGAGAACATTTCAGGGAAGAAATTCTTTTTGCTGCAATTTCACCGTAATATTTAACTTTAGCCCAATTTTTGTTATCCAAAACAATCTTAATTTGTTCCAGATAACCCGATAACGGCTTACGGGTTTTCATGATAATATTTATACAGAAAAAAGGAGTGGTTGTCAAGCGAATATTAACCCCACGCAGTTTCGTGTTATTTTCGGTGAATAGGATACTTGAATCCAGAAAGCTATCCGGTTGTGTTGGTAGAGAAATAAAAACGCTCCCGACTTTATCGCCGGGGCGGTTGTGATTAGGTTCTGTTCTTATTTAATCTCGAATTCTTCCGTAGCGGTTCCGAAGTTTCCCGCATCGTCAAATCCCATGATGGTTACGGAATGCATTCCCTTATCCAGCTTAGCGAGCGAAAACTCGAATCCCTCTTCTTTAGTGTCAAGCAATCCGTCTTTAGGCATAAGCTGATTCCACTCTTTGCCGTCAAGCGCATACTGGATTTTCCTGATAGGCGAAAGCTGGTCCATTATCTTGCCTGAACAGGTTTCTTTGGCAATCTTAACCGTAACTTGTGGAGCGGTATTATCAATTCTGAACGTATTGGATATTTTCTCATCACTAAGCGCGGCTTCCGGCGAGTTTGATTTTTCATCGGTAACGATAACCTTTACGCGGTATTCTCCGTCTGCGAGGCTGCCGGTATCCCACATAAACGCATTGGTAAAAATAAGCGTTTCGGTATGCATAGGAATCCAGTATTTTAAGCCCTCTTTCTTGTAAAAAACCTTATAGCCCAGATGTTCGCCTTCCGTATCCAATGCCTGCCAGGTCACTGTTTTCATGGTATTACGAACGATAGGCATCTGGGGCTGTCCCGGTTGGGGCGGTTGAGGCGGTTGCGGTTGCGCCTGATCGGCGGCAAATGCCAAAGCCGACAGCTTTGGTTTCTGGTTATTGATTAAATATGCCAGGCATGTTTGTTTTAGTTCCGCCTTATTATCCGTTTCCCAGGTCAGTTTAAACTGGAAATAACGCCCTTCTTTATTTTCCGGCATAAACGGTTCTTCGGGTGAAATAACCTTTTCCTTAGACCAGTCCGACCAGGTTTCGTCCGGTTTATTGGTGTTGCCGCTACGGGATTGGAAAGCAAGTTTACCGGTTCCTTTCCAGGTAAAGTTGCCCCATTTAGAAACGAACTTGGCGTCAAATGCTTCTGATGTATAACTTCCATCTTTGGCGCCCTTATGGCTCACTTGGTAGATTCTTCCTTGACCTCCTGTCCCGATTAAGTTAAGGTTGCCGTCTTTATCTAATAGTAATGTCAAAACCTGCTTTGTTTCAAAGTCAAAAGGTATGGAGTATTCACCTTGCTCGTTTATCTTGAAGACCTTACCGGTATTATCTGTTCCCGCAAATATCTCGTTGCGGTCATTTGCTTTTATTTCAGTTAAATAGCAATTATCGAATGTGATAATTTCCTTCAGCACTCCTCCCCCGTTTAGTTTATAAATGTAGCTTTGTACCGGTGCTTTTGGCTCGGAAGAAGCCGGTGGCGCGCATGGCTGGATATCATTATCCCCTTCTTTTTCAGCCGGTTCGGAATCTTCGTCCGTATCTTTTTCCTGCGGTTTAGTTGATTCTTCTTGCGGGGCTGGTTGCGGTGTTTGGGGCGGTTGCTGGGGAGTTTTTTCCTTTATCTTTTGGGGTTGATTAGCCGCATTAGCCATTGCTTCCAGAAATTCCTGGGGAGGCACCTGGATTCCGCTGTTGACTGCGATATAAAGGGTTTGATTGCTGAAATACAGGTGTTTTATTTCGTTCGGTCCGAAATCGCTGATTACCTCTGGTTTACCTTTAAGAGATATCCTATAAAGTATTCCAGGGTTGCTTGTCCCGAAATAGAACGCGTCTTTTCCATCAAAGACCATTGACAGTATATTGGCTTTTTTCTTGGTATCGTAAAATATTGTTGGCGTTCCTTTGGAGTCGATTTCGTATATGATGCCTTCCTGTCCGGTTGCCGCATAGAGCTTGCCATTGGGTCCGAATAATAATGACCATACATATGTTGAAGGAAGCGTGCTGAAAAGCTCGCCTTTTTCATCCTTGCCGATTTTGAATATCTTGCCGTTGGGGATAGTTGCCACGAACAGTTCTCCTGAGTCGGAAAACGCCAGCGAAGTAACCAGCAGTTCTTTGGTATCATAAACAATGTCAAGTTTTTCTCCGTCCATCTTGTAGGTTTTTCCTGAACCGCTTCCGAAATAGTAAATGTCTTTTTTGCCTTTCACCCCTGTCCAGATGCTTGGTTCATACGTACCTGTTGGCGAAACAGGAACTTCCATTTTAACGACGGTTTCCCCGAGAACCACCGTCCCGTCGGCTGTTATTACCAGGTTTTCCATTTCACCTTGGCGTGCGGCGGGTTTATCTTTTATTTCCCAGTATGCCGTTCCGACTGCGTAGGTATTCAGATTACATATACAACAGAGCCCCACGCCGAGTATCAGTATCATAACCTTGTTTAAAAGTTTTCTCTTGCTCATATTCACTCCTCTCATTTTTTAGTTTTTATCTTTACTATTTTTAAACTGATAGAGCCGCCTCCGTCAATGACAAATTCCGATGGTTGTATGAATTTAAGGCTTTTAGGGGCCAAAAAAATGGGATTATTATGAGAAGGAGTGGGATCGGCTGCATTAATGCCGTTAGTTCCGATAACTGGTTCGCGTGTTTGATTAATTAACTGGCTGATAATAGAATTCGGCAGCCGCGGCAGAGTTTTTCCGTTTACCCTGAAATCTATTTCCTTTATTGGTATTGATGCGACAATAGTATCGCTGTCATAATAGGATTTCATAAAATGTATCATTTCATGGACGTTTGTCGGAGGCGGAAGTTCAGGCATAAGGTCGTTCCCTCCGGAAATAATTATATTAATGGTTTGCGGCTCCATATCCTTAGGGATTGTAATAGGCATTTGCCTGAGAACTGCCGGTTTAAGATAAGGCCTGATTAGCATATTGATGGTTACAGTTTCGCCGGGGATTGTTTCTTCCTGGTCAATCCAAACTTTCTGGATTATACCGCTTTTATTCTCGCTCAGGACTTTAACTTCAAAAGAGACGCTTTCAACCTCTATTTCCTTATAAGGATTTTGCCAGATCGGCAGGAATACGTTGTTTACGCTCCCGCAACCGGCCCCGGATGGACTGTCAATTGTCAGGCGGCGGATAGATATAGGATCGGCCCCTTTTAGTTTAATCATGGTGATAACCTCGATCATGCCGGATTCAGGGATTGGTTCGGCCTCAGTCGCCGCAGACATAAGTGTGGGTAATACCCCTCCCATAACTTGACGGTGTTTTACGATTTCGTAATTGAATTCATGCCGGTTATGGGTTTTGGCGTTTTCGACCGTTATTTTTACCGGGACCATACCGACTGTTTTAGTCCCATCGACAAAGCCAGAGATACCGGTTTTTTCGTCTTTGGTCATCACTCCGAGAGATTTCGCCGGAGAGCCTAATTTAAATGCGCTTTCGATTGTCGGGATTATTCCGTAAATGTAAGCGTTTGAAATGGGATAAGCAAGCTCCCCTTTCAACTCGTTTTGATGCCCGAAAGCGATAAATTTGTCTCCATCACGGTAGGTAACCGTTCCGATGCCGGACCATTCTGCATCGCCGCGGACCACGTTAACCCCGATGGCGCTGCCCGGTTCCATATCCATGGGGACCATTTCTTTAACGGCGGCTGATGCGGAACCTGTTTGTACCGGGACAATATTATACGGCGCTAGGTATTTTTCCACCAGTTTAATCTTATTGGCGGTCATTCCTGAGATAAACAGCGGTGTTTGTAAAGGCCGCATGTAGCCGGCTTTTGACGGCGTATTCCCTTCGCCTTGGGCCGTTTTTTCTTCTTTATAGACGGGTTCTGTATTGCCTGCTTTTTCCGGCGGGCGGTTCATGTCTTCAATCATTAATTCAATCGGGGTCACCCCGGCAATCGGTTCTTTGCCGTATGCCCAGCCGCCCCACCCATATGCCAGCGCTCCGATTAATCTGCCTTCCGGTTCTTTTTCCGCGTCTTCGACAATATAAATCGGGCTTCCGCTCATTCCCTGGATAATACCGGCTTTATCGGTTATCGGGTGTTTGCATTTTATCAGTATCATATGCAGTTTCGGACCGATGGAGTCTTCCATAACACCGAGCACCTCGATATCGAATTTTTCTATCTTCGTCCCTTCAAACACGGTTTTTCCGTAGCCTTTCATACCGATTTTTATTTCTGACAGCTTCATGATTTTAATATCTGTAGATTCATTTCCCAAGCTGATTCCTATAAGTGCGGCTATGGAAATGGCTATGAAAACAAATAATCTCTTTTTCATACGGAGAACTCCTTTTTAAGGCGTGTTTTGATGTGCATAAATTTATAAATTTTCGTTTAGTATAGGTTTATTTTTTTAAATGTCAAGAAAATACTATCTTGACAAACCAAATAGTTTTTTGGTAATATACGCTACATGACATACCCTAAAACAGATGATTTGGCGAAGCTTATTTTTCAGGATGAGCTTACCGAATTATATAACCGGCGGTATATGTACCAGTACCTCAAAGACCAGGTTGACTGGAAAGCCGTCGGTAAAAACAGCACTTTCACCTCCTTGCTCATGATAGATGTCGATTTCTTTAAGGAGATTAATGATAATTACGGCCATTTGGAAGGCGACAATGCTCTGAAGTTCCTTGCCGGTGCAATTAAAAAATCCGTTCGCAAAGATGATATTGCCATCAGGTATGCAGGCGATGAATTTACGGTAATCATGCCGGCGACAGATAAGAATTCCGGATGCGATATCGCCGAAGCGATAAGAAAAAAAGTCGCAGGAACGGTTTTCCGGATCAAGGGCGGCGCTAAAGATTTAAAACTCAGCATCAGTTTGGGAATTGCCTGTTTTCCTGATGATGGACGCACCCCAGAGGAGCTTATCGATGCCGCGGACAAGGCTTTATATATTTCTAAAAAAGGCGGTAAAAATAAGGTTTCGATTGCCGGAACTAAAGAGGAAAAAGCTGTCGTTTCAGAGAAAGAACTGCTTAAAAACTTCCCCCCGCCTGTTTTTATCAACAGGGAAAAAACAATCTCGGAGATAAAAGACGTATTTTCGTCCGTCAAGGAAGGAACTAATTCTTTCGTCCTTATCGCCGGCGAAGCCGGTATAGGAAAATCTCGTTTCTTGAAAGAGATTACCGTTTTGACCGGGAACGAAGCTTCTGCCTTTTATTTTACCTGCCTTGAATCTGAAAAACGGATTCCTTACAAACCCTTAACTTATGTGCTGTCAAAACTGATTAACCGCTATACGGAAATAACCAATAAATTTTGGTCTGCCGCTTCGTATTTGCAGCAGTTGGAATTAAAAAGGCTTATTCCTGTGCTGCCTGAGGTGTCTGCTTTGCCTGAAAGCAAGGAAACTACCGATGAAGCCAGACGTAAAACGCTTTTCGAAGGTCTGTCTGTGTTTTTGACGGAGTTTTCGGAAAAACATTCTGTGGTGGTTGGGCTTGATGAAATGCAGAATGTCGATGAAGGAACTCTTGAAATAATAAATTACCTTAACAGTTCCGACCGCGGACGGGTAATGATTTGCGGAGCCATCCGTTCTTCAATCCTTGATGTCTTGGAAAAAAAGCATCCGGAAATAGATAGTTTCCTTACCGATCTTTCCGGAACGGAGTGGTTCAAGTATGTGTTGATCGAAGCATTGGACCAGCCGAATACTTCAGCGTATATATCCGCTTTGCTTGCCAATCGATCATCTGATACAGCTTTTGACCATAAGGTTTTTGAAGTAACCAAAGGTAATCCTCTCTTTATCGAAGAAATGGTCAAAAACCTGATTCTCAAAAAGCATATCGTTCCCAAGGCTAATACGTGGGTGGTTAATATAATCCCGGAAAACGCCTGGCATTACACGCTGGAAAGCGTTATCCAGGATAATTTCATGTTGCTGGATAAAACCACCATGGAAATGCTGAGCCAGGCGTCGGTCGGCGGATTACAAATCGACCTGAAACTCCTCAAAAACCTGGCCGGGAAGAACGAAGGTGAAATCCTGGATTTGATTGACAAAGCGAAAAGCGCCCGTTTAGTCGGGGAAACAAAATCCTTCCAGTCTGATTTGTTCAATTTCTTAAGCCAGCGCATTCAGGAAGTGACTTACGAGAATATAGATGATTCTACCAAACGTAATTTACACCAGCAAATCGGCGAGGCAACTGAAAAGCTCCATAAGGATGATATAGATGCGGTTGCTTCCACGCTTTCTTATCACTATAAGCAATCCGGTAATAAAGACCGGGCAGAGTTGTATGCTGGCAAGACCGATCAGATGGCTTCGCAATCGTTCCGACATGATGAAGCTAAGGGATATTACGAACATGGTAAGATGATAATACGTTCCAAGATTAAGGAAGCTACGGATCCATTAGGAGAAGATTTAATGAAGCTGATGAAGGATATCTTGAGAGGCGTATGCGCTACTGCTAAGAATATGCGTTTGTACCCGGAAGGAAGCCAGTTAATTGTCCAGTCATCTGTAGGCTTAATCAAGACATTCGAAACAGTTTTGGCGCGAGCGGATAAAATAACTTTAAGTGAAATAAAAAACCAGTTAAATGTCAATACCATACCCCTTGACCCAAAAACATACGGGACAGGGGTAACCGATTTCCTTAATCTGATGAGGGAGCATTATATAAAAAGCTGCACCATCCGCCACGGCGTAAACGCCAAGGAAATGGAACTTTTCCTGCGCGATTTAGATAATTCCCCTAATAAAAACTATGCCGAGCCTGGTTACTGGAATACTTTCCTGGACGCTAAAGCCATCACCAATATCGGCATAGCCCAGCGTGCGTTCGTCGTGACATCACCGGTTGGAAAAAGCAAATCAGATAAATCCACCCAGAAAAGCGGTATGGAAATCAATGCAGAGAACACTCCTGTTATACGTGACTATTTGCGCCATCTTATTGCGGCCATAGATAATGTCCGCCTTTATCCCGAGGGAAGCCAGTTGACTACCCAGGCGGTCCAATTGCTTCAGGATGTTTTAGGTAAACTCTTCGTGTCTGCTGACGCGGTTGATTTGAGCGAGGTGGAAAATAACCTGCTGTTTAACGGAACTTTGCTTAATTCACGCACCTTCGGCGTTCCGACCCAGCTGCTCGCCAAGTTAATTCGTGAAAACAACATTAGAAGTATCGGCATAAACCGTTCTTATACCGCCATGGAGCTTGAAAAAGTCCTGCGTTTGATTAATAACCCTCCTTTGGGTGAACAGACTAAAACCGAGGATTGGCATATGGCACTGACAAGCCAGGGTGTTTTCGGCATTGTTATAGGCCAATCGGTATATAGTGTTGCCGAGCATAAGAAGAGCGCCTGGCGTGAAAAACTTACCGGTAAAGGGGAAGGCGTAGGGGAGGGTTCAGGTGAAGAAAAAGAAGCCAAAGAGGTTCCGTTAGATGACCAGATTATCCAACTGCTTAAAAATGCGCCTGAACAGCTTATCAGCGCGGAATTTCTTGAAGTCGCCAATAAATTAGCCCAATCCCAAACCTTGAAACAACTGATTGATTTGGTTGACCGGTTCATAGAGAATTTTAAAAGCAATAAACCTGAAGTCCGCGCGCGGGCGTTGTCGTTCTTTGCCAATTCGTTTGAAAGGATGTCCGACCCGGTGAAAGAATATATCTCCAGCCATGCTACCCCGTTTTTGGTCGAGTGCATTAAGTCAGAGCAATCCCCGGCCGGCCACGCACCCTTATTGCAGGCGTTTTATCAAACGGTTGATTTTTATTTGTCTGTCAAAAACTATGAAGATGCCGGCTCATTGGTTTCCGCCCTGAAAAGGGAATCAGGAAATATTAAGAACCTCGACGATAAAATGAAAGAAGAACGGCGCAAGAAAATAGCGGAAATTATAAAGGCGGAAAACTTTGCGGGTGTAATAAATGACCTGGAAAGCCCTGATCCGAACATTAAAACCTCTGCGCTCGTTTTTCTTTCCGCATTTGAAGAATTGGTAACCCCGCTCCTGATGGAACGGCTTAAAGCAAGCGAAAACATTCCTGAGCGTGAAATCCTGGCAACCTTAATGAGGCAATCAGGTGAAAGCGCCGTTGCGGATTTTGTTACCGTAATGGCATCGGCAACCGAGCCGGAAGATATCAAAAAATTATTAAGCGTTATAAATATAATATCTCCGCCGGGTATCGTCGAAATAATTATTCCTTTCGTTAAACATAAGGATGATGCAATCAGGAAGGAAGCCTTGGGTGTTATAAAAAAAATGCCTAAAGAAGTTTCGCTGCCCATATTAGCCGGGCTTTTAAAAGAAGCAGAAACCTTGGCCATGCTTTCAGCTGGTATAATTGAGGAGCTTGGTTATCAGGAAGCCTCAGATAATCTTGTTGAGATATTTGAACGGGTCGGCGATAATAATAAGATCGAATTATTGCACGTCATTGGCCGCTTGGGTTCATCCACGACAGTTCCTTTCCTGACCAATATTCTTTTTAAGAAAAAGAGTTTCTTGGGTATGGGTAGTGGTTATAGTGATACCATACGCGGCGCGGCTGCCTGGGCGTTGGGACATATCAAAAGTCTCGATGCGAAAGCTGCTCTGGAAAAAGCCCTGAAAGATAAAAGCCCGGAAGTCAGTTCCGCCGCAAAATTAGGGATGCGAAAATGAGCCTTAGGGCGCAATATAAATTATTTTTTATATTAATCTTCATTGTCCCTTTCTTATTTGCCGCTGATAATAATGATTTTGTAACGGTTAAAGACACCTCTTACGGTAATTACTGGGACCGTCTTGATGCCATTGAGCGCCTGGGGAAAAAGGAAACCAAAGAGGCAATTGACGCGCTAATTATCCTTCTGGATGATAAGGAAGCTCCTATTCGCGAGGCGGCTGTTACCGCACTTTCTAAAATGAGGAACAAGGAAATGGCGAAGTATTTTGCCGATAAAACCTTGAACGTTTCCAGAATACCATTAAATACAAAGGCGAATGCCTGCCTGGTGCTTGGGTTGATAAATGACGCCGATATGTTCCCTTGTCTTGTTAAAGCCCTTGATGATACTAATGCCGCGGTGGTTGTCAAGGCGCTTGAGGCTCTTGAATCGCTTAAGGTCTCCGGTGCTTATGAGGAATCCGTCATCCGAAAGATGGAGCATTCCGACCACTTAGTCCGTATTGCCGCGATTCGCCTGCTTATAAAAACAAAAAGTAAGGATATTACGGATTTGCTCGTAAAGAAATTAAGCGACCGCTCGGACGAAGTTCGTGGCGTATTGCTTCAAGCTATTGCTGCCGTGAGCGATCCGGGAAAATCACTCCCCCATCTCCTAAAAGGTTTGACCGATGCTTCGCCTGAGGTGAAGATAGCCGCGCTGGAATCCCTGACAAACGAATCCCCGGACGAAGCGTTAAAATGTGCAATAGCGCTTTTGGATAATAAAAACTGGCAGGTTCGTTCTTCAGCCGTCGGCGTCCTTCGCAAAATAAGGCGTCCGGAATGCCTTAACCCGCTGG
Source organism: Planctomycetota bacterium (assembly GCA_016207825.1). Lineage (NCBI taxonomy): Bacteria > Pseudomonadati > Planctomycetota > Planctomycetota bacterium. The sequence goes on from JACQZI010000008.1 coordinate 311,576, forward strand.
TTACCAGGCTTTCCAAGGAAGGCGGGCGCTTGCGTTATGATATCGTAAATGCCCTGCAGAGTCTTACCGGGCGGTCATTCGGCTACGACGCCAAAAAGTGGGAAAGCTGGCTGGCTGCAAACAAGAATGTTCAAATCGAGCCGGAAGGATTGGAAAATCCGTCAAAACCGGATGAATCGGAGACCATCTCTGTCCCGCGCTTCTTTGAGATACCGGTTCTCGGGGAATCCGTTATCTTTATTATAGATTTTTCCGGCAGCATGAAAGCGGAAATGGGTAAAACCGGCAAGCGCCGTATTGATATTGCCCAGGAACAATTGGCGCTGGTTTTAAAGAACTTTAAGCCGAATGTTCATTTTAATATTATCCTGATGTCAACGGAAGCTTTGCGGCTTAATAAAAGGCAGTCTTTTCAGAATATTGTCCCGGCTACGGACCAAAACAAGCAAAAGGCTCTGGATTTTGTTTCGGATTCCTGGAAAATACTGGAAGATATTAAGCGCGGCCGCGGTGATATGTATAATACCATTATTGAGGCGTTTAAGGAAAAAGATATTGATACCGTATTCCTTCTTTCCGACGGCAAGCCGACTTACGGTGAATTTATCGAGCCGGACAATATCCTGAAAAACCTGTCCGAACTGAACCGTTATCGCAAGGTTGTGATACATACTATTCAGACCGGCAGCAAAGGCGCTGGCGCTAAATTGATGAAGAATATCGCGGAATTAACCAACGGCGTGTATGTAGATAAATAACCTGGTTAAACCAGCGCCTTAAGATGAGCTTCGATGCATAAAGGAATGCCGTCAAGGCTGTATCCGCCTTCAAGAGCCGAAACAATCCGTCCCTTGCATAACTTATCCGCCATTGTTCTTGTCATCTCGGTTAGCTTGAAGTAATCTTCCACCTCTAATCCCAGTCCTCCTAAAGGGTCGTCTTTGTAGGTATCGAATCCGGCGGAAATGAGGATGAACTCTGCTTTGAATGACTCCGCGGTTTTTAGGGCTTTCTCAAAACTGCTGAAGAAATCTTTGCGGCTGGCGGAGTAATCAAGCGGGAAATTTACGGTGAATCCTTTGCCGCCATTACTTCCACTTTCATCCTCATGGCCGGTGCCCGGATAATACGGATACCTGTGGAGAGAAATATAAAGGACACTGCTATCATCATAAAAAGCTTCCTGCGTGCCATTGCCGTGATGCAGATCCCAATCTATGATAGCCACTTTTTTAATCTTATGCTTTTTCTGGAGGTATCGCGCGCCAATAGCCACATTATTAAAGAGGCAGAAGCCCATCCCGTGGTTCGGCCGGGCATGGTGTCCGGGAGGTCGCACCAGGCAAAAGGCATTGCCTGATTCCATTACTTTATCAATGGCTGAAAGCACCCCCCCGGCTGCATAGAGCGCCGCTTCATAAGACCCTTGCGAAAGCACCGTATCCGCATCGAGATATCCGCCGCCTTTTACGGCTACTTCCTCAACTGATTTTATGTAGTTTGGTGAATGAATATAAGCGATTTCCTCAAAAGTTGCCGCTCGCGGTTTTAGCCAGGTGAGCTTCTTGTTGATAGAGGATTGTTTTAGGTGCTGAACGGTATTTATGAGTCTTTTGGAATTCTCCGGATGCATACCGGTATTGTGCTCGAGGTAGATATCGTCATAGACTAAAAACGTTGCCATAACTTTAAATTTAATTATAATAAATGCAACTTGCAATCTCAAGAATATAAAGGAATAATTATGAAACAGCCGGTTTATCTGGATTATAATGCGACTACTCCGCATCACCCGGAAGTGATTAAAGCAATGAAGCCGTATCTGGAAAAGCATTTTGGTAATCCTTCCAGCTCGTATGTTTACGGCATTCAAACGAAAAATGCCGTGGAAAATTCCCGTCTTCAGGTTGCTGCCCTATTAGGATGCTCGGCGCCGGAGATTACCTTTACCAGCGGAGGAACGGAATCTAATAATTATGCCATCAAAGGCATTGCCTTTTCAAAGCGGCATAAAGGGAATCATATCATTACTTCACAGATAGAGCATCCCGCGGTTATCGAGGTGTGCCGGTACCTGGGAAAGCAGGGATTTAAGGTGACTTACCTTCCTGTGGATGAATTCGGGATGGTTAGAGTTAATGATGTGGCCGACGCTATTACCAGGGAGACTATTCTTATCACCATCATGCATTCAAATAACGAAGTCGGGACCATCCAGCCGATTAAGGAAATAGCAAAGCTTGCCGGAAAGCGCGGGATTGTCATGCACACGGATGCCGCGCAGTCCATGGGTAAAATTCCCGTAAATGTCAACGATTTAGGAGTTGATTTATTGTCGGTTGCCGGCCATAAACTATATGCCCCTAAAGGTGTCGGCGCTATTTATATAAAGGATGGCATCCAATTAGATAAGGTCATTCACGGCGCCGGACAGGAAAAAGGGAAACGCCCGGGAACGGAAAACGTCCTGGAAATAGTCGGATTAGGAAAGGCATGCGAAATCGCTAAACGGGATTTAACGAAAAGCACGGAACATCTTAAAACCATGAGGGATAAATTATATGACGCTTTAAAGAGATATATTGATGATATCAGGCTTAATGGCCATCATGAAAAACGGTTACCCAATACACTCAATATCAGTTTCCGAGATGTTCTTGCCGGAGATTTGATTAACGAGATAAAGGACAAATTGGCGGTTTCTGCTGGTGCCGCCTGCCATTCCGACCATTTTGAAATATCCACGGTTCTTAAAGCCATGAATATCCCCATTGAATGGGCAAAAGGCACTATCCGTTTTTCAACCGGCAAGATGACTAAAGAAACAGAAATAAATAAAGCGGCTAAAACTGTAGCTGAAGCCGTAACGCTTTTGAGGAAGCAAGGTTAATGTATTGTCCTGTTTGCACGTATCCGAATCCGCCCACAACGCCGAAATGCGGCAAATGTAAAAGCTCTCTTCGAACTCCTGAAGAGGCGGAAGAACAGCAGAAACTATGGGATGCATTGCCTGAACCTGCTCGCCTGGAATTTGAGGAAAAATGCTTTCTTGAACGTCGAAAATACCGGAAACGTCGGTTTTTCCAACTCAAAAACAGGCTTAAACAGATGGTTATCGGCGGTATACTTATCGGAGGGCTTGGGTTTCTCCACGGTAAATATATCACCCCGGATATTATTACCGGCTGTCTGATTGGTTTTATGCTTAACCGCAAACGCGGAGGCAGATTTTGGGGAATGGCATTATCCGGCGGCGCTTATTTCGCTTCCTACATCTATAAGGGAACTCACGGGTTGACTTATGACAAAGCCGGACCTTTTGATGACCCTGAACTTTCTCTTTTGGTATTTGTCGGTTTGGTTGTATCTGTATGCGCTGGCTATACCTGGGGATTTTATCTGGATAGAAAATACTCCGACCGGTTATCGTAATAAAAGCTTGTATTTTAGGTGGTTTTTGGTAAATTAGGTTAATTATGCCGCAAATAAAATCAGTTGTATCAATTAGCTTTTTAGTTATTACGTTTTTTAGCTCTTCAGTTATATATGCCGGTTCTTTCCCTGATTTTTCCACCGAAGGCGGATCCGCCTTTGGCGGAGATAATTCCGGGGAAGGCGATTGGGCTGATGGCTACTACCGGACTATTTCCATCACGAATACATCCGGCGTGATTACATATTACCAGATTGCCATTACCCCATTCGTTGATAAATCATTTATTGATAATACCGATCTGGTCGGTTCGTGGCATTTCTCGGAAACAAGCGAAAACACTATTACTGATGCGTCAGATTATCATAATACCCTTATTAATATGGGCGCAACTATCGCCAAAGGAAAATTCGGTAATGCCGCAGGATTTGATGGAACAAAGAAACAATATCTTTATGGAACACATATTTCAGCATATGAATCAGCAACTCCTGCCATTGAAGCCTGGATAAAACCGAATGCGATCAAAAGCTCGCCCATTCTCATTTATGTCAATATACAAGGAGCCGGACACGACGGACGAGGTTATTATTTAGCTCTTAATGAAGATAAAGCCATGTTTGCTATCGGTGATAGAAGTGGGAACTTCAAACATGTTAAAGGGAATACAACTCTTAAGATTGATACTTGGTATTATATAGTCGGATTATATGACGGAAAAACCCTGAAAGTTTATATTGATGGAGTTGAAGACGGGGCTAATAATATTGGTGCGGCAAAAATTGCCTACGAGCCTAATCAGTCGGAAGGGCCAACACCAAGCACATTTTATATAGGAAGCGGGCATAACGCTAATAAAAGCGGCCCCGCTGATGTTACTGATATATTTAATTCGTTTAATGGTTTAATTGATGAAGTCCGTATATATAACCGCGCCTTATCCGCTGAAGAAATCAAGACGCGCTATGATTATTACACCACAAAAATCCGGGCGGACTATGCTGATATCAGGTTTACCGACCGGGACGGCAAAACCGAACTCCCCTACTGGCAAGAAACGGATAATAAGTTTTGGGTCAAAGTTCCACAATTACCAATTGGAGATTCGCAATTATATATGTATTACGGCAATATCTCCGCTACTTCAGTGTCTAATGGTAATAAGACTTTTATCTTCTTTGATGATTTTACCTCCGGCTTTGACAAGGCCAAGTGGGAAACAAATAATGATGCTTCAAACGGTGGTTGCGGCGCTTTTGTCCGTGGTGGAATTATGAATATTTATTCAGGGGATGGTAATGCTCCGGGATGGCTTCATTCAAAGCGAGACCTTCCTAATAAAATCACCGTGGAAAGCACTTGGAAAGTCCATAGGAACAATGATTATGCGCTTGGTGGATTATGGATATCTAATGCAGATTTCAGTATATTGCTCACTGGAGTTGTTTATAACTATTATACCTATGATGACACGACCCCTCTGGGTGCCCATGCTTTTAAGAATCAGAATAGTTTTTACCTAAACCTGATGTCTGAGAAAACCGCTCAACTTAAACCTTACTGGCATGATATCTGGTTTAGGCAAAGCCTTTCGTATGATGGGACATCATCGGCAGATAACGCAAGATACGCCAGAAGCAAAGCCAATGAATCGTGGGAAAGCATTAAGGATACGGCGCCGATGACCACAACGAATCTCCGCTTGGTGGCCGCCCCGTGGGCATGGAACTCTGCGCCTAACCACTTGTTTTTTTGCGACTGGATAGCCGTCCGCAGGCATTTATCTCCGGAGCCGGCGGTGGGGGGGCCGCAAAACGAACTAAAGCCTAAGAATTATGTTTCGCTTTATTCCACGGTGGAATTAGTTAATAAAAACTGGGTTGGGGAAGATGAAAAACGAATTCATATCAAATTAGAGCTGAAATTTGTTCCGCTGGCCAAGTCTAATCAAACATCTGCTCGTTGGAAGCGTTTAAGGATAGATAAATACATTTCGCCGGATGGCGTCGGCAGCCCTAAATCCGATGCCGAAATATCCGTCTGGTTGGAAGCGAACAATAATAATCAATTTGATGATAAAGATAAGATGATAGCAAAAGGCTCTTTTGAGAGCAATACGGTGTTGTGGTTGGATATGAATAAGCTTAAAATAGCCGCTGAGCCGAAAATCTTCTATCTTGCCTACGGAACATATCGGCAATCAACTTGCGGGCTGGAAATAAAAGACACTGCTTATTTGGAATTTGAAGAAAATGATATCTGGGTTAGGTATGACAAAAACACTTCATTCTCCAAAATTTCCGCTTTGGATATCTCTTGCCCTCCGGATAAAGACAGGGCGTTGGAAACTGCGTTAAAACATGAAACAGAGGCGGCTGATTATAAATCCTGGTCGATTTATTACGACCTGGTATCCCAAACCGTTGAAGAAGATAGGGATAATCTTACCTGGCGCGTGATATTATATTATCACCGTCCTATCGCGCGCTCAGTGTTGCAGCTGGATATTAAAGGAAAAGCACTTATTACGGAAACTGATTTAATACGAATGATTATACTGCCACATCCCTTAAAACCGGAGATAGAAAACCTGATAAAGTTATTGGGTGATGACGATTGGGAAAACAGGGAACAGGCTACACAAAAGCTTATCTCTATCGGCCGCCCGGCAATCGGCCTTGTCAAAGAAGCATTGGCGAGTTCCGACCCGGAAGTCAAAATGCGGGCAAAGCTTATTTTGGATAGCATAAGATAGAATGAATTAGCGGAATAGTTAATCAGTTAATAAAAAAAATTGAACCCCTTGCTAATTCACTAATCGCTAATTAACTGATAGGCTCCCTCCCCACCTAGAAATTCGATGGAATGATAGAGGCACATCTGGCCTGCCTACCGAAGCCTTGGCGCAGGCAGGCTTATACCCCCGGCGAAGACCTGCCTACGGCAGGCAGGCCTGATAGATAATAACGGCGACTCGGTTAAGGATATCCTAATCTCACCCATCCAATAACCTTCATAGGCTCGATAGACTCTCCAAACCCTACTAACCCTATAACTCCATAAACCCCGATATGGTTCATACAATAGGTAGTATAATCTCTTCCTCTAGCCTACTATATATGCCACCATATGGGGGCATGGCCCCCCTCCCCCCCCCACTATACTATTATGACCCTGTAACTATATTATATTGCCTTATATACTAGTATTATAAATCCATGTATAATTATCTATATCACCCATAATCATTAATATTATAGCCTATTGACAATATTGATATATCCTATAATCTATGTCTATATATTATACGGATAATTACACTATGCCATACCGTATTTATAATTATGACTACCCATCAATATTACCATGACCTATCAGCACTGTCTACATGTCCACCTACTATAATAGCCGGATATACCCTTTACGATGAATATTCTTGACTACCGGCGTATAATCTGATAGCTTACCTGATAGAAGGATAGGGATTGGTTAAGGCCACTCCCCTATTATAGGAAAGTAATCAGTGATTAGTTCTCAGTAGCCAGTCACGCTGTTTACTGCGCACTGCCTACTGACGGAAAGGAGTATTTATGCCTAAGAAAAGCGATGAGAAGCTCTTACTGCATATGACCAAGGCCGTCCCCGTGTATACCGAGCCCTTCAAGGATTTGGGAGAGAAATGGCGCGACGGATTCCACATCAATGCTGTCCGGACCAATGCCAAGCTCTTGAAGAAAATCCCTGATGAAATCAGATACCAAAGCCAGGTGGTCGGCGCCTCCACCAAGATATTTAAAACCGTATTCAACCCTGACTTCATCAGCCGCAAGGGGCTTAAGACGCGCGATATCATCAATAAGCACGCCATAAATCTTGGGCGTTCCTATGAGAAATACAAGAATAATCTTGAAAAGGCTTACGAGACGGTGGACGGCATCCCGGCAAAGCGTTTCAAGGAAGCCGTGGAGCACGCCAAGGAGAATTACTCGCGCGGGGTGCTTGCCAGAGTATTGCCATTTACCGGCACTAAAGTGGAGAGCAAGTCCACGGCATGCCCATATTAATTACCAAGGTAGCATTAAAAGGGAGTTTCAAGGCGGCGATAAACCAGCGCCTCATTCAGGCAGGCGCCAATATCGTGGCAAGCGCGTATGACACGGCGGTTATCAAGGAAGAAAACGATACAACTAATGAGATGGTCCAGGGCTATGTGGACAAGAGCCTGAACCTAAACGACTTCGAAACCGGCGGGGAATGCCATATTGATTATAAGTATATAAAAGAACAAGCCGGGTTGTATTTGGACGTACTAGTGACGAAGAAGTAAGCACAGATGTTAATTGCGAATTAGCCACCATGAACGATAGCCTAGTTGATTAGTTAGCAGTAAATGACTGAAATGATTCTCTTGGTTTACTGCCTGGTTATTTATTCATTAAATTATATAGCTTATCGGCCAGTTCTTTATTCAGGCTTTTAAGGATATTATATTCCGCTAATGCTTTATCGCGGTTACCTGACAACAAATAAGCAATTCCAAGATTATTGTGCGCCTCGATATAATCGGGCTTGAGACGTATGGCTTCTTTATATGATTCTATTGCCTTAGGATAATCCCTGCTCTGTTGAATAATTTTTATAAGTTTCTTCTTTCGGTTTATTAGCTGTTTTACCTCTACGCTATGGCTTTTTCTTTCCGATAACCTCTGCTAACAAACTTAAACAGATTCATTATGTTACCCTTAAACCTTAAC
>JACQZI010000009.1 GCA_016207825.1 Planctomycetota bacterium
CGGAAATCAGGAAATCGGATAACGACCCGGCGGTCATCAAGGAGCAGAACGACGAAACCAACGAAGTGGTCCAGGGTTTTGTCAACAAGAGCCTGCATCTGGAACAATTTGAAACCGGCGGCAGTTCGCACGTTGATTTTGTCTATGACGAACTCAAAGGGCTATATCTCGAGATACTGGTAAACAAGAAGCCGTGAATAACTGGGATGTTAAAGATGCCTCGTCCTGATTCTTTAAGGCTGGAATCGGGACGAGGTTTTTCATTAACGGAGAATCGGCAATCGGATTGATTTTAGTTAGTATTGTGTCACCGAATTTCCTGGAGCTATAGGGAGAGGATGCTAATTTAACCCACTTAAATCCCATAATTCAACAGTTTTATTATCATTAATTAACGCTAGAGTCTTTCCGTCTGGAGAAAGTTTTACTTTTACGAAAGGGGTAGATGAACATACTGATGAATAAAATGCGCCCAATCTTCTATTTGAGAGAGTGTTATATATAAAAATCAGGCTTTTAGACATATAACCATGTCCTTCTAAGCCTTTAGCGCTATCTGTTCGCCATCCTGCGACCGCATAACGCGAACCATCAGAGTTGAAAGAAATGCTTTCTAAAGAATATTTTTTAATTTTCTTTTCCGATATTAAAGACAATCGGTTCCTATCAAAAACCGAAATGTTGTTATCAATAAAATAAAAATACTTATTCCCAGGGATCAATCCCGCTTCAGAGCCAACAAAAAATGGACGAGTGATTTCTTGTGTTTCTGTTATTTTCCCTGTGCTAATATCCATTTTTTCGGTCGTAATCTGCGTCGATTTCCCTAATCCGTCTATGATAAAAATAAAATTGCCGTCTTCTGTGCTTTCGCCTCCGCCGTTTTCAATAATCGTATTATTAATAATATTTGTCTCTTTAATAACATTTCCAGTAAGATAGTTAAAATGGCATAATTTAATGAAATTAGAAACTAAAACACCCAAAGCTTCTTGATTATTTAGCCAATGGATTTTCACCATGTGGCCTGCCACAGGGAGTTTTACTTGACACACAATGTCACCCGTATCTGTATCTACCACTTTAGCAGGGTTAGAGCGCTCATCATAATTTGAATTTGGGTCACTTTCTAACACCACCTCAAAGCAAACCACATATTTACCATCCGGTTCTCGTATTCCTTTAATACTATGTGCGTCTGGCAGAGAAACGCATTTCACTATTTTTGTTGTTTTAATATCCCTGATATAGGCCGTATTATGCTTTTCAAAAATACGGATGTTTTGTTTGTCGGATAAAAAATAAATATTTTCAGGCTGCTCTTCACACTTAATAATAGGGCCAATAAATTTAATATTCCCAATGACTTCATTTTCCTGGGGCAATGGCTCTTCATTTTGTGATTCGCCTCTCTCGCACCCGCTTATTATCATAAAAGAAAGGCTTAAAACAAGACTATTTATAAACAGCTTCGACATATTTTCCTTTCTTGGATTACGTAATCAAATCACCTATTTCTTACATTCTCCCTTCCCCTTCGAAAGAGTCAATCTATTCGGCTTATTTCCAATATTCCTTTATCACGTGCGTAATCATATAAACCACCCAGCCGATGGCGCACAGGAAGTAAATGATGCGGATGGGTTTGCGTGGATTCTTTAAACCCAGATGCACCAGGACCAACGCCGGAACCCCGATAAAGGTGAAGAATAAAAGAGGCATGGCAAGCATTTTAATGATACGCTCCATAACCGGGCTTGTCTCCACCGGCGGCTCACCTCCGAATAGGGCAATGCCGGCAATAATCAGGATAAACAATACCCCGACGGAAATATACGAGATGGTGATAATTTTAAACCACTTTGCTGGTTTCGTCTCTTTATTCATTTCTTCCATTTTACTTTTTCTTAACAGGGACTTGTAATAGACTTATACGAGACTAAGAAAATAAATTCGTCTCTTAAGAGTCTCGTCAAAGTCCCTGTTAATATTTCTTAATATTTATATAATGGTATATCGCATCTTAAAGACGGGGAATTCGGGAAAACCGCTTCTATCCCCACAGACAAGAAATATTCCAATCCCGCCTGCTTAAACCCGGATTTAATGTATATCTTTGCATCATTTTCCATAATTTCGCTATCCGCAAGATTTATCCATTTATCAGACAGCTTTTCCATTACGCCCATTTTATACTGCGGTTCGGGGCTAAACAGCTTAATATTCACCATGCATTGGGGAGGAATCGCTATCTTATTGCCGTCATTATCCAGGAAAGAGAGCTTCAGGTAAAGAGCATATTCCTCGGTCAGGTTATCAGGGATATCGGATGTCTTAATTATCTCTGCCTTAATTTGCGCAAATGAGGCGGCAACAGGCAACCGGGTATCGGCGGGGCGGCTGAGATTAACCAGCACGATTATCCCGATAGCCAGGAACAAGCCGAATCCGGCAATCAGTTTTAATATGCTTGATGGTTTCATATCATTTTTCTAACAGGGACTTGTAATAGACTTATACGAGACTAAGAAAATAAATTCGTCTCTTAAGAGTCTCGTCAAAGTCCCTGTTAAATACGCATCCTATTTTAAATTATAACTGTAATATAATTGTAAATTTAATATGCCAAATGTCGTGGAGTATAACCTCCCGCCGACCGAGCCCCAGGCGCAGACCGGGTCCCAGCTTCCGTCATTATCTCCACCTACCCTCTGGTGCTTGAGTAAGACATCCTTTAAGGTGTTATTCCATTTCGTCCAGTATTCTGATTTGGTTTCCCTATCCAGATAGTCGCTATGAATAAGCGCCATGGTCATGAAATACCAGTAAAACTGGTTAAGGATATTGTTTTCCAATCCGATAACGGTCCTATCCTGCTGTAATAAGCCTTCATTGCCGGAAACGCCGCGGTAGGGCTCCCAGACCGGAAGATATTTCATCAGGAACTCAGTTGCCTTTTTATCCGTATCCATATATTTATTATGGTTTAGGAGACTGCGCAGTAAAAACCGGGAGGCAATTCCGGTTGCCATGCTGTCATACCCGCCGAAGCAGTAAGAAGGCCCTTCCAGAAAACAGACCCTGCCGGTGGATTGGTTTGTCAGGCGCTCAAGATAGATTTCCACATCCCTTGACTGCGATGGCGGAATCTTCAATCCGGCTGCCTCGCTTGCCACAAATAGCGACATAATATAATAAATGCTCGTGCCGATATCAGTCGGTTCCAGGTAAAACGACCACGGGTAATTGAGTTGCACGCGATAATTACGCGCGTGCTCCAGCGCCTTATTAATAGAAGGGAGCAACGTTTCATCCTTTGTCATGGCATAGGCTTCAACTAAAGCAAGCGTTGAAATACTATGGTTATAACGCCGGCAGATAGGCTTAAGCACCATAGATTTTGCTTTTTCCTGATTAGCCGCATCCAGGTTAATCGCTCCGGTTGAATCCTGGCAGCTCAGGATATAATCGAGTCCCGCCTTGACAAAAGCCCGGTATTTGCCGTATTTATGAGTTGAGCCCGAACCCATGAAAGAAAGCATTGCCAGACCGGTCGCCGCGGCATCCATGAACTGGTCTTCATTGGTAAAATCAGGCAGGTTGAATTCCTTGCCGGAGAACGGATTAAGCCCGGATAAACTCCACCTGCCGTCGAGTGACTGATGGAGTGCAAGCCAGAGAAGCCCGCGTTGGATAGCTTTTTCGGTTTCCTCATTGCCGCCATTCGCCTCAAGCGCTTTTACTTTATCTTTGCCGAAGCGGTTGGCAAAGAGCGTCGGCACTTCCCCAATTGCGCTTTCATCAGGTGCGTTCGTTACCAATAATTTTAGCAGGCTCTTAACGCGCCAGTCTGTTTCATTATAAATAATCGTTTGCAGGGTAATGCCAAAATCACGGCAGTCCATTTCCACCAACGCCGCGGCTATATTAAGCCTGATTTCCGCTGATTGTGAATTACGCATCAGCTCTACCAGCGCTTCTATAATCTTATTACGCAATTCCGCCGGGAACAACTTTATATTAGAAATATTGGCAAGCGCCTGTATCTTGCAAATAGCCGGTTCGGCATCCTCGGTCTCTAACGCGGCCAACAGCTGTTTTACGCAATCATCAAGCGGTGTTTTGGCAGGCGGGAATCGGGAAGCCTGCCGCCCGATTAGTTTCGCCATAAATGCGCGGGCAGCCGGATCGTAGCTGTTGAACCGGTCATTTATCAGGTAATCGATTGTTTCATCATAGTGCTTATACAAATATTGGTTTAAGGCTTCTTCCAGCTCCCATTGGAGGGTGAAATCATTTTCATTCAACACCAGGAGCAGGGTATCGAACGCCTTTCGCGTATCATATTTTGTAATAAATTTCATGGCACTTTGGCGCAGTTCCCAGCCGCCTGACTGGTCCGCCAACGGAATCGTCAGGTATTCTATGGCATTGGCGATAAGGTCAGGATGCTCCGCGGGAATTCCGCCCAGTGCGTTTATTGCCGCCTGCCTGACCATTAAATCATTGTCTTTCAGGGTCTGGATTACGGCGCCGTGAATCAGCCCGCCCTTATTACCCATATCGCTTAAGACATTGATAAGCAGGGCGCGGATAGCAGGATTTGGGAAGTTTATGGCTTTGTCATTCATCCAGGCAACGGATTCATCATCGGTAATACTTGATAGGGCGGTGAAAAGGGCAGACTGGATTTCCTCGCTTCTCTCTTCCGCCAGCGTCATTAACAGCCTGACTGCGGAGAGATTATTGAATCTCCCTATCTTTTCTATTGAGGCGATTTTCCCCGCCGAATCGCCGTTTGACAGGTCATTGGCAAGAGTTTTCAAATCCGGCCCATCAGGGAAAACAGGCAATGCCAATATGACGCCCATTAAAACCAACAATAAGCATTTTATTTTCATAACCAGTTTATTTCCTTTAGTGAAGAATAAACGAGGACGAGTCCGATACCAACGATAATAAGAGGCCCGATAACCGCAAGCACCCGTATAATTTTAGGCGCTGAACTGAAACGCCCGAGAATGCGGCTCCCGCTGACCAGAAGGATTCCAATAGTTATAAGAACGCTGGCCAATCCCAGGCTGAAAGCAAGTATGATAGCCAATCCCCAGGCAATCCGGTTTATCTTAATCGCCATCAAAAGCACGACAATCGCCGCCGGGCAGGGAAGCATCCCGCCGGATATTCCCAAAGGCAATAATGTTCCCAATGTTATTTTTGTGGGGTGATTATGGGAATGCTCATGGATATGTACGCCGGAAGCATCGTGAGTATGACCATTATGAGAGTGTTCATGAGGATGCCGAAGGTGGCTATGTCCGTGCTGTCCTTCGCCACTCCGTAGCTTCGGAACAGCGGAGGATGGCATATCCGGAAATTTAAGCAGGCGCGAGATAAACATCCATATCCCGATGATAACGATAAGTGCGCTGGAAACGATACCGAAGATACCGGATAAAGCGGTATAGCTGATGCTTTGCGCCAGAATCAGGAAAAGGACTCCGGCGATTATCACTACAGATACGTGGGTAAGTGTCACGGTAAGCCCAAGGAATATGGCATCCCAGATGGTTCCTTTGGAACCGATTAAGTAAGCCGCGACAAGGGTCTTGCCATGGCCGGGCGCAAGGGCATGTGCAGCTCCATAAAAGAACGAGATGAGCAAAGCCACCAGGATGACGATAAAATTAAGCTGCGCTTCGCCTAGGAACTTAAGCATCATTTCCTTGGTTTTATCTTCTGCCTGGGCCGGACCCTGAGCGCTCCCGAAAAATCCTCCCAGCGGGTCAGGCGAGCCGCCGAAACCGGGCAGAAGCCGGAAAGATAATGTCAGGTTAGTTTTTTCATCCGTAATCACTCCGAAACCCTGCCTCAACATTTTCATGTTTGCCTCTTCATCAGGCATGTATTTCACCTCGGTCCCGTCCTGGGAAACAACATAGAGTTTAAACGTTACCTGTTTACGCAGGATATTACGGAGCGTTATGGAAATGCGGTGCCATTCATTATCCGGATTTTCTATAAAATGGGCGAAAGGGAAATTAAGCTTAATCCTGTTTGCATCAACTTTATCGCTTCCCGATAAATCGCATTTTACAAAGTCGCTGTATAAAGTAAATGAGACCGGTTTACCGTCCACTTCAACAATAAACTTTTCATCCACCACTCTTTTGGTTAAATCCGCCATGAAAGCAGCCTGTTCATCCATGGAAAGAACTCCATCATTATTTGTATCCATTGCGGTTCGGCAGGGCACGGATTCGATATCACCGTAGAGAATCCAATAATCAACCGTAACCATCGCCTTGACCGTATCACTGTAAGGCCAGAACCTTATCTCAATATAATCGCCGATGCCCATGATATCCTTGTCGGTAATATCATGTGCGAATAGGGGAGTGGAAGTGGAAACCAAGACCGCCAGGTAAATAACGAGCTTAATCAGTTTTTGCATAAGGACGCCTTCTTGATTAATCTGCATACTAAATCCAAAGGCAGACCGACGGCATTGTCCACCCTGCCTTTGATGATTTTAATGTAAGGGTCGCCCTGTTCCTGTATGGCATAACCGCCGGCTTTATCATAATGCTTATAGGATTTCAGGAGTTCCGCCATCCTTTCAGGGGACAGTTTTTTCATATAGACAACGGTTTCCGAATACCCGCCCAGCGCGAGGTTATTCTTTTTATTTATCACGCAAACGCCGGTAATGACCGAATGCCTTGTTCCGGAAAGGGCGCGCAATATCTTTTTGGCGGAGTTGAGGTTTTTCGGCTTTCCGATAAACTTGCCTTTTGAATAAACGATTGTATCCGCGCCGATTACCAATCCGCTCTTTATCTTACCCGCGACGCTTTCTGCCTTTTTGACGGCCAAATCGCATACGTATTGATAGGGCGAAATATTACTCTCCGGAAACTTTTCATGAACATCAGGTTTGATTACGCGAAAGGCAGGAATCCTGCGTTTAAGAAGGGCACGACGCCGTTCAGATGCCGATGCTAAAATGATTTGCATTTAGTATCATTTATCCTTGTTTGCCAGCCACCATCTTTGCCAGTCTACGCAGATATCATATTTGCCGGCTTCGTTCATAGCATTAAGGTTCGGGGCATCACTCCAGCCGGTTATTTTTATGAGCGCCCTGGAAGCCTCCTGTCCGATAAAAATATCGTCATTGGCCAGTTCAATAATCAGGACAGGCACAACGTCGTTTTTACCAATATCTGTAAGCTGTTTTAAAGCATCGTCAAATTCTATCTCCCTTTCAGTCGTTTTCCTTAAGATAGATATTACCTTCGGCTGAAGATCTTCTTTTACGAGAGGCTTAAAATCGCCGACTATTTTCAAACTGCCGCCTCCTCCGGATGAAGCATCGCCTGTCCCTGAAGCGGTTGTAGCACCGGATGCGATAGAATCGTCAAAACCCTTAATAAGTGCAGGCGAAGGATAGACGTAATCAGGCACGGTATCCTTATTCAGCCAGAACATTTTCCATTGCCCCAATATTTCCGCGGGCGTCAATGGTTTCCTCCTGCCCGGGCCGGTTGGGGCAAATTGCTTTTTAGTAAGCGTTTCAAGGGCGCTGAAATACAATTTGGCATCCGGTCCTTCTGGAGCATCAACCAGCAAGTCAATTAAGGCAACTATTCCGATATCTCCTTTCGCCACGACATCTTTATACATTTTTGCGATATCGCCGCTTGTTTTTGTCTTATCCCGCATTGTTTTTATCATCTCGGAAATCTCTGTTTTTAACGCTTCATCTGCTTTCACCCAGTTTTCCACTCCTTTTAGCTTGGGCTTAGCAGGCTCATTTGTTTTTTTAGCCTCATCCTTCGGCTGTTCTTCTGTTGTTTCTTCATCGCCGTTCTTCTTATCTTTTTTATCCGTCTCCTTTGAGCCGGATAATAAAATAATAATCACGATAAGCACTATCACTCCGCCGACAATCCCTCCGATTAAGAGCATTTTATTCTTCTTTTTAGGTTCTTCCTCAAAGCCCTCTTCTCCCTCGCCCTCTTCAGCGCCTTTGCGGGAAGGAAGCTTTTTGCCGAATTTCGAAGCGCCTTTTCCGCCCTTTAGCTTGCCGAGCTTCCCGAATTTAGAGACTGAACCTCCTTTTTGGGCGGCTAATCCGGATTTACCCAATCGGCTGGTCGGGCGGCGTGTAGGCGGGGCTTCTTCTTCAGTTACTTCTTCTTCGGCTGGCGCTTCATTCTGAGGAATCTCTTCCTCAACAAATGCCTCTTTTGGTTTTGGAGGGGGAGCCGCGGCCTTTGGCGGCAGGGGAGAAGGCGGCTTGGTTTGCGGCCTTTGGGGAGGCGCGGGCGGCCTCATTTGGCTTGGCGATGCGGCCTGAACCGGTTTTTGCATCTGCGCCGGCTGAACTGCCGGAGGGGCAACCGGAACAGTATTAATCATCCCGCATTTCTGGCATTTGAATTTTGTCCCTGGTTTCAGGTTGGCAATATTATAACCGACATTACAACCGGGGCAATTAAATACTTTTCTAACTCCGTTTGCCATAAACCACTCCTCATCATTACGATAGATTATTAATTTAACAGCGCACCCATATAATATGCCCTTTTAAATTAATTTGTCAAGATTTTAACATCTCCACAATGCCTTTAACGCCTCCAGAAAAAGTGACTAAAAAACTTGCGCCGCGCTTATTATTAAGTAAGATATGATGCAAAGGAGAATGCCACTATGACGAATTACCCGGAATTTCATTCGCACCGCTGGGCCAGGAACCTGAAAGAAGCCGGAGAACGCGCCCATAATAAAACCAACCTCGACTTGCTCTATAAAGGCGACTTTGCCAACCCCAGGAAAATATTTCCGGGGCTTAAAGTGATGGCGGCATTCTGGAAATCCGAGGAAGAAATGATGCGCTGCCGTTTTGATGTGATGGCAGAATACGCCAAAATGCCCGAACTCACACAGGGAAAGGATTTTTCCGAAAACTTAAAAATTAGTTTCGATAAATTTATCCAGGATGTCAAAGAACTTGTTAAACGGAATAAAATACTTCCGGAAAAAAGCCTGGAAGAAGCCATTAAAGCCAACCCGCCGAAAACGCCTGATAACTGGGCGGATATATTAAAACAGTTGTTTAAGGATACCGAAAAAGCGGTGGCCGAAGGGAATATGCCGGAAGAATTGCTTAACCGCTGGCTTATTTTCTGCCTGCAGGGGATAATCGCGTATAACTACGGTTTAATCAAACAAGCCGTCCTTTGCGGATTAATCCTGAAAAAACACGGTGAAAAGAAAATGGATGAAATCATAGAAAAATCACGCGATGATTACGGATGGCGTTTAAGCCGCATATTTTTCCGGGAAGTGTTTCCGGCCGCTGATATCACCGATATGACGGATTTGCAAACGCTCGGCCGTTATGGGATGTTCGCAGACCAGGAAGTCATTACCGAGGAAAAAATGCCTCCGGCGGATAAAAAAGATACCGAGCCGAAAGTAAAGACATCGCAGTTTCTCAACTGCCAGGAATACAGCATATTCGACACAGTATTTAAATTAATGAAAGTACCGGTTAATCATGCCGGTGTGGGCATGTGCGCTTATTGCGAAGAACACGGAAGGAAAAACACCCAGCTATTCGTTCCGCCAAGCATGCACCCGGAAACGAAGCTCTTGCAGGCGTTGGCATTGGGCGCGGATAAATGCATATTTGAAACCAAGCTTTATCCGGCCAATGATATGGAACGGTTTATGGAAGCACAAAACAAAGTATTTGGAGAGGAATAAGTTATGAGATTAAAAGACAAAGTTGCCATTATTACAGGGGCGGGTTCCGGGATAGGCGCGGCATCAGCCGTTCTTTTTGCCCAGGAAGGGGCGAAAGTCGCGGTGGTGGACTTAAACCATAAAGGTGCCGAGGAAGTTGCCAAGCAAATAAAGGCAAAAGGCGGCAAAGCAATCGCACTCAAGGTAAATATCGCCAGCACGGATGAAGTCGATAAGATGGCTGAAACCGTTTTGAAAGAATTCGGCACTATAGATATTTTGGTGAACAACGCCGGCACGAATGAATTCGTCCCGTTCCCTGTCCTACAGGAAGCGGATGTCGCCAAGATAATGGATATTAATTTCATGGGCGCATTCAGGTGCGTCAAGGCGGTGCTTCCGACCATGACCGAGAAGATGTACGGAAAGATCATCAATATCACCTCGGTAATGTCGGTAATCGCCGGCAAGGGGCAGAACGCCTACAACGCCTCCAAGGGCGCTTTGAAGATGCTTACCCAGGGTATGGCTTATGACTTGGCGAGTTACAACATCAATGTAAATGCGGTCGGGCCGGGCATGACCAGAACCGGCTTGACAAAAAACCTCTTTGCCAACCCCGACCGGGTCAAGTGGTTTGAGGAAAAAATACCGCTGGGCAGGCTGGGGACACCGGAAGATATGGCTCCGGCAATACTTTTCCTGGCATCCGATGAATCGAGCTATATTACCGGGCAGACTATATTCGTCGACGGCGGAATGGTAGCAACCAGATAATCTTTAACTTAATAGAAAAGGAGAAACATATGGCAACAGTGCAGGAAGTGGTAAACGGATTGCCGGGTTTATTCAACACGGCCCGCGCAAAAGGCTACAACAGGCAAATCCAGCTTAATATCACGGGTGAAGGCGGGGGACTCTGGTGGCTTGAGATAAAAAACCAGGTCTGCACCGTTAATCAGGGAAAACTGGAAAATGCCAAACTAATCCTGGAAATGGAAGGTAAAGATTTTATCGATTATTTTACGGGCAAAGTGCATCCTATGGAACTGGTCCGCTCCAAAAAGATGAAATTTACCGGTCCGATGACCGAAGGCATTGCCTTTAATGCCATCTGGAATATACCGGTTGTTCCACAATAGCAATATTTTGTTTTCCTATGTTATTAGCGGAACTCAAAAAACATACGGATGCAATATCCGCGCTTGTTATTTCCCCTGACGGAAAGCATATGGCATCCGGCGGCAAAGATACTGTCATCCGATTATGGAAAATCGATGGCGACAAGTTCACGCCGTTGCGCGAGTTCGCCGGACATACCGATGCAATAAACACGCTGGCGTTTTCCGCTGATAATAAATATCTTGCCTCAGGCAGCAAGGATACCACCATTATCCTATGGGATATTGAAACAGGAGAAATATTAAATACGGTAAAGGATTATACCCAACCGGTACTGGCGGTAGCCTTTTCACCTGACGGCAAATACATGGCATCCGGCAGCTGGGATAATACAATAAAACTTTGGTCATGCGAAACTGGTGAATGCGTAAAAACATTATTAGGGCATACCGACTGGGTAAGAACGATTGCCTTTTCGCCGGACAGCAAATATCTTGTTTCGGGAAGCAGCGATAAAACAATAAAATTATGGTCTCCGGAAAAAGGCGAGTGCCTGAAAACGCTCAGTGCCCATTCGCAAGCCGTCCTTCGCGTTTGTTTTTCTCCGGACGGTAAATATATCGTATCGGGCGGCATGGATAATACCGTAAAAATCTGGTCGGCTGAAAAACTGATTATCTTAAATAATCTACCGGGTCATACCCAGCCGATATCAAGCATCGCGTTCTTCCCTGACGGGAAACACATTATTTCAGGAAGCGAAGACATGACCATCCGCTGCTGGACCATCGATAAAGGCAAATGCATAAAAATATTGAATTCCGGCAATAAAATAATGTCGTTAGCCGCATTGCCGGACGGCAAGCACGTGATTTCCGGAAACGCCGACGGCACGCTGCAAACCTGGACTATTGAGACGGGCAGCTTTATCAAAAGCCTTCCCGGGCATAGTAACTGGGTAAAATCGCTGGCTTTTTCCCCTGACGGGAAAATCATCGCTTCCGGCAGCCACGATAACATGATAAAGCTCTGGTCAGCAGAAAAGCATGCCTTCATGAAAAATATCGAAGGGCATGCGGATTCGGTAATGTCCGTATCATTTTCCAAAGACGGCAAATACCTGGTTTCCGGCGCCGATGATAAAAGCGTGCGGGTATGGAATGTTGAAACAGGCGAATGTATAAAAACACTGCGGGGTCATACCGAATCGGTCCAAAGCGCTTGCTTTTCCAATGACGGGAAAATAATTGTATCAGCCAGCAGCGATAAAACAGTAAAAATATGGTCCGTGGAAAAATGGGAGTGCATAAAAACTTTGGAAGACCATGCCCAGCCGGTTTGGGTGGTTGCTTTTTCCCCTGACGGGCAATATCTGGCTTCAGCCGGGAATGATAATAACATAATCTTATGGACTGCCGGTAATTTTGAATTCTCAAAAATACTTAAAGGGCATGTCGGCTGGATTAAAACGCTGGCATGGTCCCATGACAGCAAATATTTGGTGTCCGGGGGAAACGACATGACTGCGCGCCTATGGTTAATCCCCTTAAGCAAATGCATGCAGATATACAAAGGCCATTCACGCTGGGTATTATCTGTCGCGTTTTCAATCGACGGTAAAATTATCGCCTCTGCCGGCGCAGACAATGCGATTAAAATATGGAGCCCCAATTCCGATAAATGCCTGAAAACCATCGTTTCCGACAAAGATAATTACCAAGATGGAATAGAAACATCCATAACGCCAAAATCAACATGGGACACTTCATACATGAAGAAAAAGATTAGCGCGGTAAAAGCGCTGGCTTTTTCGCCTGACGGATATCTTGTTTCCGGTGGAGAAGACAACATGCTTAAAATCTGGTCTCTTTCTGAACTATTAATATAAGCCTGCCCCCATGACTGCCAAGGAAATTATAAAGAAACTGGGGTTGAAAAAACATCCTGAAGGCGGTTATTACAGAGAAACCTATTCTTCGAAAGGGAAAACCCGGGTTTATGGCCGGGAAAGGAATTACTCATCCGCCATATATTTCCTTTTACCTAAAGGGTCAAAATCTAATTTACATCGACTGAAATCTGACGAACTCTGGCATTTTTACCTGGGCGGACCGTTAACGCTAGTCCAGATTTATAATAATGAAAAAATAGAAACAGTAACAATGGGGCAGAATATAAAATCCGGGCATTTTCTTCAGCATACAGTGCCTGCCGGATGCTGGTTCGGGGCTTTCCTGCTTTGTTGAATAATTATTTTGAGGAGTGATATAAAAGTTAAAGTAAAACAGGGTCATAGACGAAAATACTTGTAGAGAACAGTATTTTTATAAGGAGAACCCGTCTATGACCCCTGATTTATTATGTGAATCGGCA